>NZ_JCACKO010000030.1:0-55895 GCF_059505445.1 Brasilonema angustatum
TTTCACGAAATCCTTGATACAAATGATTAGTCTCTAATTCTTTCTCCCCTGCTCCCCTGCTCCTCTGCTCCTCTGCTCCTCTGCTCCTCTGCTGCCTATTTGTATCAACCTTAAAGTGAAACGGTATTACCAGTGATCAATTGTTCACTGTTCCCTGTTCCCTGCCCTTAGTAGGGTAATTAACGTTTCATCATGAAGCTTACTTCATGACTTATTAAATAAAAAATCATAAACTAAGTAAATAGAAAAAAGTTCTGTCTGTCCGCAGCGTTAACGCTGCGGACATGGTTACGTTTATTTCTTGCCACCCACTTAACAGTATGTATACACCATCACGATTTTCAGCTTTCTATCTTTTGGATGGGGTGCGAGAGCTTGTTTGTAGATCAAAATAGAAACGTCACAGGAAACCTGTTTTGGCAAAGACCTTCACCCCGACTTGCTCGGGGTTTTTTATAATTGATAGGATTTAGTCATTCAAGCTATTGTTGAGATTTTAATTTGGTTTGTAGTCAAGAATTCCGGCTTTTTCCTTAAACTTTACATGGAAAAATATGTATATTCAGTTACATATTAACGTTTTACTCCTTTAGGATGGTGTGAAATTGTTTTATTCAAATGAAAATACAATACAACACTGGAATACGCTGCATAAATAAAAGCACAGCACACCTCGATATTATCGGGGTTTTTTTTGGATATAGCTGTTGTATTTACAGTAAGTAAGTAGACATCAATAGAGAGAATATAATTCTTCTTCCTCCCTTTATAAGGCTATAGTGTACACACCGGATTGCTTTTCACCTCACCCTCGCTTTTAGCTGCGCAAAAATCTTTCCCTCTCCTTAATAAGGAGAGGGATGCCCGGTAGGGCAGGGTGAGGTTTCAATAGGGTTCGCTTAAGATCCCCCTGTTGTAGCACAAGCGCGTGGGTTGGGGGATCTCTTGGTAAAGAAAAAGAAGGCTGGCTCTCTACTCAATCCATCGAAAACTTTCCCTGCACTGACCTCCGCACAATTGACCAACTTTGGGTAAAATACAGTGGTGGGCGCTTTGGTTTTAGTGTGCAAAAGCGCATTTGGGAAAGGGTGGGTGAAGACTACGAAAAGTTTGGCGATCGCGTGGGTTGGCGCAAAGGAATGTTTTGGAACAGAGAATGGCTGAACTACAATGAATTAACCTTCTCCATAAATGCCCCCCAGGGACATCTCCCTAGGGACATCTCCGAGAGGGTGTTGGGACCTGAGTGGAGAACTCGATCTTGGGCAGTTAACAATCTCTTCTCTCGCGTCCAGACTTGTAAACTGTAACATATAAGGCTTACACACAATTGTAAAGATTAGCAAACAAGTGATTTCCCACGGAGTGTTGCGGTTTCTACGTTTTCGTTACCTGGCACTACATCCAATTTGGATCTTCTTCTTGTGCTTGTAGTACGATGCTGGCAAATTGTGGGTTATAACAATTCGCGAAGATAAACTTGCACGCTACTTCTTCTATTTCTTGGTTTGTTGGTTCCCAGTCATTTTACGTCTACGCACTTATTGAATTTCTACATAAAGTTTCTTCCCCAAGGCATTAGCATATTTTTCTAAAGTAGAGATACCAACATCTGAGCCATCGTTTTCGATTCTGATAATTATAGATTCATGCAAATTTAACCGACGTGCTAATTCTTCTTGTGTCATTCCCGCTTCAATTCTTGCTTGCGCCAGCAACACGCCAATTTTAAAACTGGAATATCCAGATTCAAAATTTTCAGCGAACTCCGGATCAGTTTGCTTGCGTCTGGCAATGTATTTCTCTACATCACTCATCATTTTGTTTCCTGCTTAAATAATCTCTTTTTCGGTGTTCTGCTAACTCAATCTCTTGGGATGGAGTTTTTTGTGTCTTTTTAGCAAATCCGTTTGTTAAAACAATCAGGTTATTATCTTCAAAAAAGCCAAGTAGACGAAATGTATTATTGCCTACTTGAACTCTCACTTCCCAGATATCATCTGTATTCACTAATTTCTTAAGATATTGACTTGGCACAGAATCAAGCTCTTGAATCAGCCGTAATACCCATAGTACTTTTTGCGCTTGTTTCCCACACAGAGAATCAAGAAATTCTTCAATAGGACAACGTTCTAAATCAGTGCGGTAAAAGACAACCTCTCTCATTCGTCACTCAGCAAATCAGCCCGTAGATTAGCAAGAGTACCACGTTTTGCCCTACCTGTTTTAATTGCTTCCAACGTTTGTGCTGCATTGCTGGCGATTTCTTGACGCCGTTTTTCAACTCGTCGTTTATGAATTAGTTCCAATAATAAATCTTGCTCTTCGGTTGAAAGAGCCTCTACATACTCAATAACTGTCTGTAAGGACGCAGGCTTGCTCATCAGCAATGTTTAGTTGGTTATATGGTTTCTTCATTCTATCTTTATTGACTATCTATAGCCCTTCTGGCTTCGTTGCAAGACAGTCGGAACCCGTAAATCTTAAAAAAACCAACATATTTTCACCAGAGATCTAAATATACTGCCTGGGTTATGTCAGAGCAAATCCGCACATAGTCTTATCTTTTCCATAACCAAGCTATGACTTCTGTTAGAAGAATTATTACATTTTTACAGTTAGTCTTGACTTATATTCAGGACGGCTTATTCGCTTGAAGATAGGTTAATTTTGACTCCTTTTCCGGAGCCAACCTGTGATTGAGGCGAGTTTGCTCCGGTTCTGAAACTGTAAAAAGTGTTGAAAATTAACGAATGGAGTCTTGTAATGATAAATTTGATTTCTAAGGCATTTGCTCAGATCAATTCTCTATTTAACCAACTTCAGGTAAAACGTTTTTTCGCTGTGGTTTTAGCTGGGTTGCTAGTGCTGACAACAAATGTTACTAATGAGAGTAGTGACAAAGACTTAACCAACAGAGTTAACCAAGCCCTAGAGCGGAACTCTTCCGACAGACCGCAAACAGTAGGAGGATGGTTTAAGCAAGCTCGCGAAACCGAAGATGCTCCTGGTGAACGCGCCAAAAGAATTGCAGGACAATCAGCAGAAGCTGTAAAAGACTTGGGTAAGGTGTACCCAGATACAGCTGAAAGGACTGCTGATAGTATAAAGGACTAGTATAAAGGACAAAACAAACTAGGCAGATAAACGGGTAAACAGAGATTTTAGAAGACAGGTGACAGGGTACAGAGAAACTGTAACCTGTCACCTATTGCTTTTTTACAGTTATCAGTTTGAAGAAGAATTCAGAATACAGAATTCAGTATTCAGAAGAAAGAAAAAAACAATTGCGACTCCTGACTTCTGACTCCTGACTCCTGACTCCTGACTCCTTTACTGTTCACTGTTCACTGTTCACTGTTAAGCGTTCACTGTTTTAAGCTGGATAAATCCGCAAACGCCGATTTGGTTCTTCCCCAAAGCTATTAGATTTCAGCCGATAGTGTTCTACCAACTCGTGCTGCATTTTCCGCACTTGAGGAGAACGGGGCAATAATTCGACTGGCTGTCCTTTGGGAATCACGATTTGCTCTACAGCAAGTCTTGCTTCTTCCAAGGCGTCCATTTCATCATCACTGGCGCTGTGGAGAAACAGTTGCATTTCGCGATCGTCGTTAACTTCCGGATCGTCCATATTCAGCAACCGCCGCAAGCCTCGGGTTATCTGCGGTAGGGTGCTGGACTTGATCATATGAATCGGTATTTGACGTGCTCTAGCCATTTGCCGTAATTTGGCGTGGTTTTTGACGTGCGATCGCAACGCCAATATAGCATCAGCACTATCTAGATCTTTTGTCAATGTCACTGGTAAAGAAAGTACCCCAACGACCTGTTCCAATTGGCTGCGGCTAACGCCATAGGGATATACGTGCAGTGGCAAATCTTCGCCGTTAGGTCCTGCATGTCTAGTAGTGGTGGAGTCAAAATCAAAGCCATCAAAACCATTAAAGGATTCATCGAGTAAGCGGTCAAACTCACTAACTCCAGAACTTTTTTGGCTTTGACCAGACAATGTCGGTAGGGGTATCATTTGTCCAGTTGCACGCCAGCCATTTGACTGTCGTGCTGGTGCTGGAAAAGATTCTTCCCCACCAAGTGTTTGTCCACGACCGTTGATTGCGGTAAGCTGACGAGTCACGTTCACATTGCCATTGTCATCCACAGTTCTGACTTGCGGACTAGGCTGACGCCCCCGTAGGAGAGTATCAACTGTGTCAGCGACGCTGTCGTGAACTACCCAGCGTTGCCGTTCTGACATTTCCACCGCAATCTCGAAAGTGGGAGGTGCTTTGCGTTCTAAAACTGTCTTTTGAGTCCCTCGCCGTCTGGCTTCATCGTCTCCCAGTGTCACAGCCTGGATACCACCAACCAAGTCAGCAAGCGTCGGATTTTTGATCAGGTTTTCAATCTGATTACCATGAGCAGTTCCTACCAACTGGACACCTCGTTCAGCAATAGTACGAGCTGCTAAGGCTTCCAGTTCTGTACCAATTTCATCAATCACGATGACTTCTGGCATATGGTTTTCCACAGCTTCAATCATCACTTGATGCTGTTGTTCTGGATGAGCCACTTGCATCCGGCGTGAGCGACCGATCGCGGGGTGGGCAACGTCACCATCTCCAGCGATTTCGTTAGAAGTGTCAATGATCACTACTCGCTTGTGAAAATCATCCGCTAAAACACGGGCAATCTCCCGTAGTGCAGTGGTTTTACCCACACCTGGGCGTCCCAGCATGAGAATTGATTTTCCAGTTTCCACCAAATCGCGGATCATGGTAATTGTGCCGAATATTGCCCGACCAACACGACAGGTTAAGCCGATAATCTTACCACTGCGATTGCGGATGGCACTAATCCTGTGCAGGGTTTGCTCAATTCCTGCCCGATTATCCGCGCCAAAGGTTCCCACTCTCTTGATACAATCATCTATCTGTTCTTGCGTAACGGGTGTTTCGCCCAGATACTCTGCTTGATTGGGAAAGCGAGCTTCAGGACGACGACCCAAATCCAAGACCACTTCTACTAGGCTATCTCGTTGAGGATGCTTTTCTAGTATCTGCCGCAGGTCTTGGGGCAAAATGTCCAACAATTTTTGAAGATCGTCTTTAATCGTCATGCTTTTTATGGTGACGTTTTTTAGAGATACTTGGACACTTGTAGTACGAGGAGGATCACCCCGCCACCAGAAAGTGTCCGCAACGCGCTCATAAGGAACAGTGTTCCCTACTGCTGTGACTTGAGCTGGGAAACGAGAGAATGTGCAAGCGAAACCGCTTGAGCGAGCAATTCTGGTTCTTCTTCTAAGCGGACAGTTGTTTTAAGACAAGCATTTTTCACCTCCCTTGCTTCTAATTGCTCGAGAATTGGTGATAGTAGTACCCGGGCGTAACTACCGTAAGCGATACCAGCAATGGAAGAGGACGAAGAGGACGAAGAGGAATAAGCTTCCCCTGTTCTCTTGAGAAGATCCATTGCCTTCAACTTGGCAACAGTGTAGCTGTTGGTTCCACCAGCTAATTGCACATATCCCGGTAATTTAGCTGCCAAGACTTTTTGCCCTAATTTGACGGCTGCCTGAGTGGTACCATTACCAATATCTCCACTCATCGGACGACCGTCAGTCTGCCAAATTAAAGCACACGGTATGGGGGCAATTACGTTATAAAGGGCATGAAGATAGTCAATCAGACCCTCTCCATCTGGACAACTGATTGCGACTAACTTCAAACGCTCAACCCAAGGTAAAATAGCTTGCCACAATCTTTGAAATTCTGTCAAACGCCCAACATTTGTATGAATTTCTACGGCATCTACTCCTGATGACAGGATCAATGGTGCGATCGCTCCTGGCGTTGATACATATGATCTTGTATAAATTATATTGTATGGACAAACGGGTATGCAACGACCACATCCGTAGCATTTTTGTGATATAACCCCTGATGATTCGTTTTTTATACTATTAAAAACAATTGCTTGGGCTGGACAAATCCTTTCACATGGTCTATCACATTCCTTGGGGCATTCTGTAGAATTAAACTCAGCTTTACGGAAATGTGGATCTTCCCCGTCGTTGAGACTAACCATCAACAGGGGAGACCTTCCAGGCAAGCCAAATCTTTGCTGCCCAGCAACCTCTGATAAGGCAGAAGCAGCTTGCAGTCCATCTTTGGCTGCGGCAATGACAGCTGGATCAGCGGCAACATCTATGCAGTCAGCGCCAGCCAAAGTGTAGGCTAGTGTTAAACTTCTGACCGCAGGCAGATGTTGGTAGCTGGCCCCGCAGATGAGCTTGAACCAGTGACCTTGTTTGAGGGATCGTAAAGGGTTTAATAGATGAGTCACATCTCTATTATGCTATGGGACGGAAAAATGTAAGAGGTGGCTCACAAAAGTTTTGATGATTATTTTTTTCTATTTCAAAGGAGATAACTCTTGTTTTCAAGTCTTGCGTGAGATTTTGTTGAGAAGCTGTATTTTGGGAGTTTGATGACGATATTTGGTTGTGTTGTGAAAGGCTGAGCAGTTGAACAGGTTAATTGTATTTATAATCACCCAGTAGTTGATTCAGTATTTGGATGCTTGACTGGAATTTCGATGATAAACTCTGCTCCTTCTCCTGGTAAGGAGTTGCAACTAATTTGTCCTTGATGTTTTTGTACCACAATCTGATGGCTGATTGCTAATCCCAGTCCACTGCCTTTACCAACAGGCTTTGTCGTAAAAAATGGATCAAAGGTTCTTGCTCGCACTGACTCATCCATACCAAGTCCATTGTCAGCGATACTAATCTTGACTGTATTATCATCTGCCAACTCTGTACGAATACGAATCATAGGAGCACAAATTGTGGAGCTAACGTCATGAGTTGGTGAGTTGGTCAAGTGTAATGGTCTTATCCTCTCCCCATCTTTCCATTGCCACATCTGTTGATCACAAAGCTTGTGCTCATCTTTCCCTATTCGGTGAAATCTTCGATGGCTTGTGCTACTAAGACTTTTATTGATCTGTCCACCCAAAGGAGACGACATCTCCCACTCACTATGCCCCTGCGTTGACTCCAAAGCATCGATCGCATTATTCAAGATATGCAGAAACACTTGGTTCAGTTCGCTAGCATAACAAGTCACAGGGGGCAAATTGCCATACTCTTTGACAACAACAATAGCAGGACAATACGTTGTTTTCTTGAGTCGATGCTGCAACATCACCAAAGTACTATCTATACCTTCATGAATGTTTACCGACTTCATCTGAGCTTCGTCAACCCGAGAAAATTTTTGTAGCGCTAGTACAATTTGCCGAATGCGATCAGCTCCTCTGTTCATCGCACCTAATAAGTTTTTCAGGTCATTCATCAAAAAGTTCAGATCTATTTCTTGGACGATTTGCTTGATTTTAGGTGTAGAATGTGGATATTCTTGCTGATAGAGCAAAATCATACCGACTAGTTCTTGCACATATTGCCCAACATATTCAAGATTGCCATAGATAAAACTGATTGGATTATTCACCTCATGGGCAATTCCGGCAACCAACTGCCCCAATGCTACCATCTTCTCATTTTGAATTTGTTTAACTTGAGCAGCTTTTAAATCGTCAAGAGCATTTTGCAACAAAAGATTTTTTTCTTGAAGTTTAGTTTGTAATAGACGCAAGTTCATGTGATTTTCAATTCGCAAGATAACTTCCGCCCCATAAAAAGGTTTAGTAATATAGTCTACACCTCCCACATCAAAGGCTTTTACTTTATCTAATACATCATCTAGAGCACTAATAAAAATCACTGGGACTTCACAAGTTCTCTGGTCACCCTTAAGTTGCTGACAAACCTCATACCCATTTACTCCTGGCATTTTTATATCTAGCAAAATGACATCAGGCAAAACCATTTGACACGCCATCAGTGCCATTTTGCCATTTAAGGCTTTACGAACTTCATAACCCTGTGCAGTCAGCATTGCTGACAAAAGACGTAGGTTGTCTGGTGTATCATCAACGACTAGAATATTGCCCTTATATTCTTGACCTTGATTTCTATGCATTTCAAAAAAAAACTGATGTGGCAATTTGAGAGATTTTTGGCACGGAAGACAGATTTCAGAATAATGTACTGAAAACTGTCTATTACCATCATGCATCAAATTTACCACCAAGGGCGACCCAAGTCAGTTTACCCACCTCTCCATCTACAGTTAAAGCGGCTTCTTTTTGAAATGCTTTAACAGCAGCTTCCGTTTGAGGACCAAAATTTCCATCTGCGGTTCCTGGGTTGTACCCTCTTGCATTCAGCACTTTTTGCACAGCTTTGACATCATCTCCTGTCCTTCCTTGACGAAGATTACGTCTAAGTGTTGGTAATACAAAGCCAGAATATGTCAAATTCCAAGCTTCACTCCGTTCACCTTCCTTAGGAATACGCCAAATTGATGAGCCAGGATAGTTATTCAGGTAATCTTGAAGTTCTGCGGCTGTTGCAGGTTTTGCTGTATCACTTTCCGAACCCCAAACGGGTAAGATTGGTTTTTTAAAACCCAAATTTTTGTAAGCATCCAGACAATCTTTAACTTCTTCTGGAGTAGTGGGTTTGAAAGTGAACTTCTCAAAATAGATTTGTAGGAACGCTAAGTCGCAATACTTATCCAAAATCTGCCAAGGAACATTAGGGTGGAGTCGAGGATTTCCAAAAGTTGCATATCCTAAAGTTCCTTCCTTGACGATCATACGCACAGCAGAAAGAAGCTTGTCTACATTTGTATGTGTGCTAGGGTCTTCTACTTCTTTTTCTACATCAACAATATAGCCATCCAGTCCACAGTTAAGAGCTTGCCTAACTTTTACAATTTGTCTAGTAATATCAGCAGTACCATAGTGATATCCCCATCCATACACTTCGATCTCACGAGACTTAAATTCCTGAATAATTTCTGGAGAACACTGCCAATTCCAAAAAGTAGGTTTACCTTGATATTTTCCATCAAAAACCTTAAGATAAACACGCTGTACTTTCCGTTCAACAAGCTTGTCCAGATAATCAGCGCGAATCTCTGAAAGCTTCCAAATCCAAACTCCGTTGGGATATTGTGCCATATTCTTTAGTTCTTTATTTCGTAAAAATGACAGGCAAGTAAAGTATACCCATAGATTTTATAGATTGTTTTCTAGAGTATCGTCTACAAGCTTTGCCTGTAACTGCTTCAATAATTTATCTATTAATTCCAGAAGATTTCAAAAATTTGTTGTGCAATTGAATCATTATATGGCATATTGCTTTTTCTGCTTGAGTTTTGGTGATAATCAGCTATGACGACTATCTGGGTAAATGAACAACTTGATCCATCTGGAATGATTTATGCTTGTATTGCTTGCTGTAACGAGTCCCAAGCCAAAGACTGTCATGAGTCCTTTAAGCAAAATTTAACTGAGGAGCAAAAGGCATGGGGGTGGGTGGCGCGGTTGCGAACAGTTAATTCTTGGGATGACGTTCCAGTCAATGCTTTAAAGTTGGATTGAAGCGGTTGCTAACAGTTACAGCGGTTTTCTGTAAGGTGGGCATTGCTCACTAATATCTCAAATGTCTATCACATTGGCTTTTCTGAGCAATGCCCACCCTACGATTTGTGGTCTATTCATATCAAAGCCGCAATTCTTGGGATGACGTTCAGTCAATGCTTTAAAGTTGGATTGAAACCGCAAGTCGCAAGTTGCAAGTCGAACAATTGCAAATCATCCACATAAAACCGATAAATTAGTGCAGCGAAATTACGACGCTCTTGCTGCACGCCCTTGGGGTTTGCCGATTCCCCAGGTTTCCCCTGTTGGGAGGAAACCTAGTCGAGGACTGGCTCACTTTTGACGTGAGTTCGACGCGCAAGAGTGTCTCACAATTCAAATAGGACTGCTATAGTACAGTGAAAATGAAAAATTGTATCATACAAGGTAAAATAAAGATTAAAGATTTATTAAAGATAAGTAGAATATCAAAAATAGCTTGAAAGTATCTCTTCTAGTAGGGAAAATTGATATTTATTTTGACTATTTAAGAGTTATCATCAATAAAAAAGATCGATGTCAAAAACTTGTAAAAACCAAATAAAGTTGAGTGCAATATCCGACAGTTTACACTTCTGCTGGAGGCTGTCCCATTCATTTGGTTGGCAAAAGGGGACAAGCTGTTCAAATTTCAATTCATGTTCCTAGTCTGTATATCTGTGCCAACCGCGAGCAGATATTACCAGATTGGAAAAAACAGCTTTTCTTGTGGGTGGTGATTGTTTTACAGCAATCAAGATATGAACTTGTGGAAAGTACACCGAAAATTGAGACAGAAAAACAAAGGTTGCGGGAAAAGTTTATGAGATTTGGCTGTGATGTGGCATTTAATCTGCGCGATCGCCATTATTTAACAGACCTGATCGACCCCCGCACTGGCTATCCTTTGCTTTCCCGTCCAGGGAAAATTCTCCACGATGACACCGCAGCTGTGAAAGCTTTACTGCATTATCCGGTTATTCAGAACAAATGCCGTTTACTAGTCCACCCGAAGTGGGGAATGGCAGTTTACCCTGGAATTCTGATATCACAAGCTCCCCCAATCATCATAGAGTCGGTTATCAAGAGTATAGTCCCCCTGCATGATTGGAAGACAAAAGATGAAGGATGAAATATTTATACTTTCTATTCAGCTTGTTTGTACTGTTGATACCATTGCACAAAGCAATTTATACCTTGTTCCAGGGGTGTACTGGGCTTAAATCCAACATCACGCATCAGGTCATCTACATCGGCATAAGTTGCAGGAACATCTCCCGGTTGCATGGGTAATAAGTTTTTCACGGCTTTCTTGCCAAGCGCCTTTTCTATCACTTCAATGAACGTCATCAATTCCACAGGGTTATTGTTACCAATGTTATAAAGCCTGTAAGGAGCATTACTGTTTGCTACGTTGGCTATGTTGGGTTGAGGTGGTTTAAGCATCACCCGAAAAACGCCCTCAACAACATCATCAATGTATGTAAAATCTCGCTGCATCTTGCCAAAGTTGTAGACATCAATGGGCTTGCCTTGTTGTACCGCTTTTACGAATTTAAAATATGCCATGTCCGGTCTTCCCCAGGGACCATAAACTGTAAAAAAGCGTAGCCCGGTTGTTGGAATGTCATAAAGATGACTATAAGTATGGGCAATCAGTTCATTTGCTTTTTTAGTTGCAGCATATAGTGAAATAGGATGGTCAACATTATCACTAACAGCAAAGGGAACTTTGGTGTTGATACCGTAAACAGAACTTGAAGACGCAAATACTAAGTGCTTGATTTGACTTTGGCGGCATCCTTCTAAAAGGTTAACAAAGCCCGTAACATTGCTATCTATATAAACCCAAGGATTTTGTAAAGAGTAACGTACGCCTGCTTGGGCTGCAAGATTGACGACATAATCAAAAGTGTAGTTTTGAAAGAGTTTCGCAACCTCAAGGCGATCGCTTAACTCCAAAAACTGAAATGTAAACCCTGGCTGCGAGTCAAGTTGCGCCAAACGAGCTTTTTTTAGGTTGACATCATAATAGTCATTTAAGTTGTCAATGCCTATCACCTCCACACCTTCTTTGACAAGACGTTGTGCTAAGTGATAGCCAATGAATCCAGCAACACCAGTAACCAGTACCCTCATCATGAATATCCCTCAAAAGTCTATAACAGCCATCATAGTCATTGCTTGAACTACAGCCATCGCTGTAGCCAGGAATTCTATTGGGGGGATTTTCACTAGCAGGCTGACGTAGTTTTTAGTCTGAGTGTGCTATTCGCCGAAGCAGAAAAATTATATGAAAAAATAAATTGTGTGAAGGTGAGGACTATAGCGCTTGATGGTGTTGGGTGCAATACACCAAGCTAAAGCCTCCAGCTTATCGCCGTTCGCGTGGTTGCGTTCTTGAGAATTGTGCAAGATTTCAGTCTAATGAACTTCAACCAAATTGATGTCAGATTTAAACTTATAATAATTTCAGAAAAAAATTGAAGAAATTTTTTCTCTTATACTCATGAAAAATGGCAATGTCGTTGTTTACCGTTACCATAAAAAATAGCAATGTGCAACAACTTAAAGTAATATCTGAGACTTATTTGCTTAACCAAGCCTGATAATTTTCACGAAAAAATCTATAAGGGTTCTGGCTCGAATGAAAGACAGATTCATCTACTACAGCCTGCGTATTCTCTGACAAGTTACTCAGAGAGTATTTATATCTGTGGTTGTTTCACTCTTTGATGTACTGAACTCAATTGAAAACCCTTATAGTGCTTTTCAGTGCATAAACAGGATACTAAAAAAACGCTCATTAGACATATACCCGAGGAAGAATTTATATGCGGATTCCAGCAGCAAGTTATCGAATTCAATTCAATTCAGAATTTGGTTTTGATGCCGCAAAAGCAATTACAAACTATCTGGTAGAGTTGGGAATTTCTGACCTCTACGCTTCTCCCATTTTCAAAGCCAGACCCGGAAGTAGTCATGGATATGATGTTGTTGACCCCACTCAGTTAAATCCAGAATTAGGAACTCAGGAAGCTTTTGAAAGCTTAGTCCAAGAATTACAGCAGCATCATATGGGTTGGTTACAGGATATTGTCCCTAATCACATGGGTTATGATAGCCAAAATAAATCTTTGATGGATGTGTTGGAATACGGTATACATTCCAGCTATGTTGATTACTTTGATATTCCTTGGAATGCTCCTTTTGCTAGAAACTACGAACCGATATTGGCTCCATTACTGGGCAACTTTTACGGAGAGTGTTTAGAAAATGGCGACATTCAACTTAAGTATGACGAGACAGGACTAAGCGTTAACTATTTTAGTTTAAAGATTCCTCTTAAATTAGAATCTTACGCCAATTTGTTGAGTGAGAATTTAGATAAATTGGCTCAAGCTTTAGGAAGAGAGCACCCGATATTTGTGAGGTTGCTTGGTGTCTTGTATATAGTCAAAAGTCTTCCTTCAGAGACAGTAGCACAACAAAGACAAGACCAAGCAGCTTTTGTCAAAGGACTTCTTTGGGAATTGTATACAGAAAATCCGGAAGTAAAAACGTTTATTGATGAAAATCTCCAACTTTTTAATGGTGAACCAGGAAAGCCAGAAAGCTTTAATCTTTTAGAAAGTTTACTCTCAGAACAGTTTTTCCGCCTCTGTTACTGGAAAGTTGGGGCTGAAGAGATGAATTATAGAAGATTTTTCGCTGTGAATGAGTTGATATCAGTTAGAGTGGAAAATTTAAAGGTTTTTGAAAAGACTCATGATTTGATTAACAAGCTAGTCAGTGAAGGTAAGTTTACAGGCTTGCGAATCGACCATATTGATGGTTTATACGATCCCAAACAGTATTTAGACAGGTTGAGAGAAAAGACGGGAGATACATATATTACTGTTGAAAAGATTTTACAGCCTGGAGAAGACTTACCAAGTAACTGGTCAGTTCAAGGTACATCTGGCTATGATTATCTAAATTACATCAACGGAATTTTTTGTAAAACCGAGAACGAAGAGAATTTTACTGAAATCTACTCAGGTTTTACAGGCCTAACAACATCTTTTGAAGAAATGGTTCCAGAGAAAAAGCACCTCATTCTAGAGAGAAAGTTAGCCGGGGATATTGATAATATCACTTCTCTTTTAAAGACAATTGCGAGTAAGCATCGGTATGGAAATGACTTTACAATCAATGGTTTAAAGCGAGCGCTTGCAGAAGTTCTTAGCCGCTTTCCTGTTTACCGAACTTATGTTACTAAAGAGGGAATCTCTGAAATTGATCGCGCTTATGTTCATGAAGTGATTGAAGCGACCAAACCACACACACCATTCTTAAACCATGAATTAAAGTTGATCGAGAAATTGCTGTTGCTGGAATATGATGATGATACCACTCAAACTCAGAAAGACCAGTGGCTTTACTTTGTGATGAGAGTGCAACAGTACACAGGACCATTGATGGCGAAAGGGGTTGAAGATACTGCTTTCTATGTTTATAATCGCTTTATTTCTTTAAACGAAGTCGGTGGCGAACCGAGTCATTTTGGGATTAGTGCTTCAGAATTTCATGAGTTTAATCAAAAACGGCAGGAGCAATGGTCTAGTGCTATGAGTACTACCTCTACTCATGATACTAAACGATGTGAAGATTCTAGGGCAAGGCTGAATGTTCTTTCCGAAATTCCTGAAGAATGGGAAAAACAAGTTCGCAAGTGGAGTGAAATTAATAGTTCTCATAGAAAGACAGTTGACCAGTTAACAATGCCAGATAGGAACGATGAATATCTTTTGTATCAAGCACTTGTAGGAGTCTTTCCATTTAATGAAGAAGAGTTTCCTAGCTGTATTGAACGGGTCAAAGATTATGTAATAAAAGCTATCAGAGAAGCGAAAGTTCATACTGCATGGCTGCGACAAAATAGCGTCTATGAAAATGCTTTTACTGATTTTGTCACGGCAGTTTTTGAACCTTTGAAAGACAATCCATTTTTAAAAGAATTTTTGCCTTTCCAAAGATGGGTTGCTGAGTATGGTATCTACAATACTCTTTCTCAAACGCTACTGAAAATTACTTCGCCTGGAGTTCCCGATTTTTATCAAGGAACTGAACTATGGGATTTTAGCTTAGTTGATCCTGATAATCGCCGTCCGGTTAACTTTAAAACTCGGCAATCTTATCTAAAAGCAATTAAGGAACAGGCAAAGATAGATATTCTCAAGCTAATAGATGAGTTACTCGCTAATAAGGAAGATGCCAGAATTAAACTGTTCCTCGTTGTCCAAGGTTTGAAAGCAAGGACAGAACATTTACAAGTTTTTCAGCAAGGCGACTACTTACCTTTAGAAGTGAGTGGCAAGTTTAAAGACAATATCATTGCTTTTGCAAGGAATGATGGAAATAAGACGATTATTACCATTGCCCCCCGCTTTTTTACAAGCTTAATTCAACCGGGAGAGTACCCCCTAGGACAAGATGTTTGGAATGATACGACCTTGAAGCTACCTACACAAGTCACTTCCTGGAAAGATGCGATAAGCGAGCAAACTGTTGAAGCTAATGGCACTTTGCTGATTGGGGAAGCGCTGAAATACTTCCCTGTGGGTTTGTTGGTTAGTCAAGGCTAGTTTAAGTTAACTTATCATTCTCGCTCAAAATCCTTCGGAACCTCACCCTGCCCTGTCGGGCATCCCTCTCCGCGATTTCGGACAGGGATATATTTTAGATTGTAGGTTGGGGAGCCAGCACTGCAGGAGGGTTTCCCGACAGAGGCGTCTGGCGTTTAAGCGTTCGCGTAGCGTCTCCGTAAGGAGATAGCGCAACCCAACAGAACCAAATTTTACTTCTGAACGGCAGTTGCTAACTCCTGCACCAGACGCTGCGCGTTCGCGTAGCGTTGCCGCCCACAGCGCAGCCTCCTTATGACTCAGGAATTGCTACTGTATCTGTAACCCATGACATTAGTCACACTTAGGATCGTAATAAAGTCACAGTCAAGTCAGTCACATTTTCTCTACTGTATGACAGCTTCCTGTTCCTACTATAGATATCAAGTCGGTTAAATTTTTAAGCCGATTGAACCAAAGATAATTGATCAAAGTGGTCAAAGGAAGTTTATTAATGAAAAAGATAATTGCAGGTACGTTGCTTGCTTTACCCTTGGCGATCGCCTCTATACCAACACAAGCATCAGCATTAGAAATTCGCGTAGATCCTGGTTTTCACAGACCTGTACAACGAGAGGTCATAGCTAGCCGATATGATCGACGTCGATGGGTTCCTGCACATTGGGAAAGACGAAATGGCCGTCGGGTATGGATTCGTGGTCACTATGTGCGTTATTAGGAGCAAATAGCATTTGAGTTAAGCTACTTTTCAGTTGAATAAGGTGAGAAAAGTAAGGTGAGTTATCAAGAGTGCAACTACCTGGTTACAAGAAGGTGAAAAAAATTCTACTTCTAAAGCGAAGGAATGGCATTTTTGTCACATGATGACAAGTTATTCAACCATTCCTCAGCTTCTTTGTACAATTTAAACTTACGTTCATCCCTGCGAAATTCTGCTGTGTGAACCATTCTTCTGCCATTTATCCATGTTGCACCGTGGTGCTTGTGCAGCAGTTCATGATATAAAACAAATTCTACTACAAACTCAGGAATTCTTGCATTGTCAAGAGTCAAAGCTATCATTACCTTGTCTCTTGCTGACTCATAATGACCAAATTTGCGATAACTGTTAATCCTCCCCCAAATTAGGCGTGGTTTGACTAAAGAAGAAGCAAAATATTCATGATTGACTTTGTGAAATAACTCATTCAAGTCGTAGTACTTTCCTTTGGCATTTTCTACAATGACTTCAGTAATAAAATCAAGTTCTGTCAAGACATCACTATATTCTTCGCTTTCTGCATAATTTTTAATAAGTGTGGTACTATGTTGACATTTGCCAAATAAAGCGATTTTCACTAGTGCTTCTAAGGTTTCATGGCTAGCGTTGAGAAAACCTTCACTCAGGACGAGAGTCATACTTACTAAAGAACGTTTGTATTTACACAATCCTGCTAAGTGGGTTAGTTCAACATTAATATTGACTAACTGTTGCTGATGTATTTCACACAGCGTTTGAGCAATTTGCTTGATTTTATAAGTCGTTTGTAAGTGAAGTTGGAGGTTGCTTTCATGAGTCAAAAACTTCATCCATGCATAAATGTGACGTGAACACCTTGTGAGATTGGCTGGTGTTGCTTGCGATTCAGCACAGATTTTTTCAATCGTTGCAACAACTTGAGTTATGGTTTGAGTCAGTTCTTGTATTTGAATCGTGTTTGGTGTCGCAGTTGAGGCTAAATTGGAAATCTTGTGCAAGATTGCGCGTTGTTGCGTCTTGATGTTCTTAAGGTGAATTGTCTGCATTTGAATTTATCGCCTTGCTGACTCATAATTTGCTACCCTGTTCTTAAGATACAAGGTTAAGTAGAGCGATCGCTCTATTGCTTTACTCAAGAAACCTCTGATATGAAGTTTGTTTGATTACTTATCAATCCTGAAGAACCCTCACTCCGCAGGCACATCGAACACTGTTCCATCTACCGCCATCACCCGCAGTCCTGTATAAACGCTCAAGGACTGCTTGCTGAAATAACTACAGATGTAAGTTAGTAATAAATAAAACTATCAGTGCTGGGTGGGATGCGCCACTAGCATCCATGATCGCCTCATAAAGGCGATCACAAAGAACAAGTCCTTGAAAAAGGACTTTAGCTTAAAGACAGGGAACTTATTCGCTGTGTGCACTAATACGGTGGATAAGCATAATCATCTTCATCCGGATAAACGTAGGAACTAGAAACCGTTGCCATCTCCATCCGAGGTGTCTCCGCTTTCATAGTTTCCTTTCCAAAGTCCTTGTACTCTTCAAAAGTCTTAGAGATAATTTCAGACTCTTGGGAATCGGAAGCAATGAGGTAGTCTGTTAAGCTGGCAACTGTGGGATGTTTGTAGTCTACAGTTGAAGCTACCAAAACTGTGTTCGGTTCAATTCCTCTTTCTTCACAGTTGATAATAGGGCAAAAAATTCCGTGAGCGTGGAATAGTGTACCTTTTGGTGTCAGAGGCTGCTTGCGGTATCCAGCATAAGCCCTTTCTAATTCAGCAACGAACCCGCTAGTGACTTTACCTTGTTGGTACTCGGAGTAAGCCTTGCTGAAACTTGCTCCTGCGGCTCCATTCAGAGTTAACTGTAGAGGGGATTCATGTAAAAACTTTTTATCTTCTCCTACTAAATAAATTAAATAGCGAGTAAATGTTTTAAATTTAAGTTTGTCTGCTAAAAAAGCATCATAATTGTCTTTGAGCGTACCCAATTTCACACCAGTTTCTCGGTCTTTAACAGATAATGGTCCCCGACGCACGACGACTATGCGAGGAGTGGTAGTGATATAGACTGTTTCGGCTCCAGAGCTAAATTCATGCTCTAGCTCATGCCAATTGTCATCGGGTTGAAAAGCCACAGCTTGAGCATTATCCAGTTTAATTGCCAAACCGTGAGGCTGTAAGCCATTTGTGCCATAGCGAGGATTAATCATCTGACACCAAGGGATGACTTGAGAAGCTGGTGCATTATACTTCTCATCCTCAAAGTCGAATTTTACAGATAATTTCATCGTCTTAGGCGCTTGTCAGTGTTTTGCAGATCAAGTTTACATGGTTTAGCAATGTTTCAATTCATTTGGTGGCTTGAAACACAATTAATATTATGAATAAAAACACTCTTGGCGAGTTTATATAGGAGATCATGCATAATATACTCCTGATTTTAACAAATGCCTGTCAAAGCGGCTATTTAGAATATTTCGGTTGGAATGGGGAAATGTGCGGCAACACGTCAAAAATGAGGTGAAAACAGGCTTAGCCAGCTTTCACCTCATGTTTTTTCATACTTACCGCAAATTGGTGTAAAAGTCAACAATTTGTTCTGTAATTTCAGAAACGCTCATTCCATCTGTCGTTATTTCAACAGCATCTGGAGCTTTTTGCAGGGGAGAAACTTTGCGAGTGCTGTCTTTCCAGTCGCGTTCAGCGATATCCTTTTCTAGCTGCTGTATACTCACTTCTGCTTGACCTTGTTTTTGAAAGTCTTGCTGGCGTCTACGAGCACGCTCGCTGACAGAGGCGGTGAGAAAGATTTTTACTTCTGCATCAGGGAAAACTTGGGTACCGATGTCCCTCCCTTCTGCAACTAAACCACCTTTTTTACCCCAATTTTGCTGTAGTTTGAGGAGTGCTTGACGTACGGCACCTTGAGCGGCGATCGCCGATACTTTAGATGTTACCTCGTGAGTACGAATTGCTTGGGTGACATCAATATCGTTAATCCAAACCTGCACGGGTGTTTGTAAGTCTTTGCTGGGGGTTAGTTTAATGACACAGTGGTTGGCTAGTTCTGCGATCGCACACTCATCGTCTAAAGCTATTCCCTTTTGCAGCACCAACCAAGTGATAGCACGATACATCGCTCCTGTATCTAAATACACTAAACCCAGGTTTGCTGCGACTTGACGAGCAACAGTAGATTTTCCAGCTCCGGCAGGTCCGTCTATGGCAATAATGGGTTGGCGATCGCGCAGAATGATGTTATCAATCAAACGTGTAGAACCAAGACGAGCAGCGATCGCGAGCATTCCTTCCTCCTCAATTTTTTCTTCTATAAGCATCAACGTATTTGGTTCAACCAATTCAATATATTCCACTAAAACAGAACTAAACATTGCCACTTCTTGCCGTACTGCCGCTATGAGGGCTTTTGCATCACGAACTCCTGCGCGAAAAGCTGCTTGAGCTTTTTGCAAACCACGATACAACACAGATGCTTGTTGCTTTTGTGTTGCGGTCAAATATTGGTTACGAGAGCTTACGGCAAGACCGGATGCTTCTCGCACCGTAGGACAAGCAACAATCTCTATTGGAAAATTCAAATCAGCTACAAGCCGTTTAATAAGGGCAAGTTGCTGACCGTCTTTTTGACCGAAATAAGCTCGGTCAGGCTGCACCAAGTTGAAAAGCTTGGTGACAATTGTGGCTACACCTTGGAAGTGACCCAGCCGAGTACGACCACACAAGCCAGATATCATAGCAGATGGCGGGATAACTTGTGTAACTTTTGATTCTTGTACAATCTTCTGGGCAACTCCCATCTCTTCCGGAGTAGGAGCAAAAATTGTATCTACTCCTGCTTGTGAGCAAAGTAATTGGTCTTGCTCTGTTGTGCGAGGATAGCGTTGGTAATCTTCGTTTGGACCAAATTGCAGCGGATTTACGAAGATACTGACAATCACTATGGCATTTTCTTGCCGTGCCCGTTGAATTAAGTTTAAATGACCTTCATGCAACGCTCCCATCGTAGGAACTAAACCAACTGCTGTCTGGGATCGAGCAGTCACATCAAATGCTAACAGCTGCGCTTGATCTACAAGCTGATTTTCAAAACGGTGTTGAGCTAAATAGCAGCGTAAAGCTGCGACTGTTGTTAACAGGCGCACAAAAATACCCCTAGTGTTGTCTATCTCTCCCCAGTAGTTTATATCTGAATTTGAGGAGTAGACCAGCAGCTAGGGGGATTGATGAGGAGGTATGGAGCACAGGAGAAGAAATTACTTCCTGACGTTTTCTCATCTTCCTCATCCCCCTCATTTCCACGGCAGGTACAAAGGGGAAAACTCCCAAGGACGCACTCTGCCTCCTCATCCCCGGTTCTTACCTTCCTAACACTTCTATCCGCACAGGTGCAACACCCCTACCCATCATTCCTAAAATGCGCGCTGCACCAACAGAAATGTCAATCATTCGACCCCGAACGTAGGGTCCTCGATCATTAATCCGAACTACTACGGAACGACCATTACGAGTGTTGGTCACACGGACTCGCGTTCCAAAAGGTAAGCTGCGATGGGCAGCAGTCATTCCTTCTGGATTAAACCTTTCACCAGTAGCAGTGCGGTTGCCAGAACCATCATAGCCATAATAGGAAGCTACTCCTTTTAGTCCTTTGACTATCTGTCCTGGCAAATCTGGCACGGATATTTTTGGTATTTGTACCAGGGCTTTTGCGGGTAAATTAGCAATTTCATTCAGGGGAGATGCCTGACCTACTAATCTTCGCAGACGATTTGTGGCTTGCAGAGCATCTTTAGCTCGATCTTTGGTTGTATCTGCTAGCCATGTATGATCATCGATTTCCACGATTTCGTCGCCATTTGCCTTGATGATGTAGCGACCTTGTACTGATTGCTGACCAGCTTGGTCATTTTTCTGGGCTTGATTTGCTGTTGACTCACCTGCTGCTATCCAACTCACCGTAATCTTGTTGGCATCCACTTTATCCCAGATCAGCTGGTTTATCTTAGCGGCTACGACCGAAGCCCTCTGAACTGGGTCATCTTTAGTAGAATTAGGTTGGTTTTTGACATCTATGCTTTCCCCAATTGATACTACCTTTGTTGAGCTGCTTGCATTTGTGCTGCCAAACTTTGTGCCATTTTCATCACTAAATGCACCAACTTTTATCTGGGCACTTGCAGTTGGCTGCTGACCAACATTTTCACCCACAAACGTAAGAACCGGAATTTTACGAATATAGAGTGTTGCCGCTTGACGCCCTGCAACTTCATGAGCCTGAATTTCAGTCATCACAGCATTAGAAGCAGGGTTTCCCGGTGGGGATTTGTATTCTCCTACTTTCACCACGTCACCAGAAGGAAGTGACGAACTTGGAGACGTTTCCTTGGTCGTTTGGGCGCGACCTACAGATTGTGTCCCAAAAACAGTAGAAAAGACAGCGACAACAGTCCACAAATGTTTTTGATTCATGCGTCCGAATGTTAAAGCGACTGAAGAACAGAGGTTTATAAATTTGCACCACTGATGAGTGATAGATCTTAAAAAAAATTTCAACTCGTTCTGCGTTCACTTTTTGCGTAACTGCAACAGACTATCACAAACCTAGATGTTTGGGGATCAGGTTTTTGATTAATCCTTGGTCAATTTATCAAAATTTAACTCTCATTTCAAGTCACAAACCTTACAAATATGAGCATTTTGGCTATGTGACAGTTTTTTTATCATTAGAAATTTTATTATCAAAACCTCATAATAATTTAGTAATTAAATTGATTGCAGTAGCATATACGCTTGTCTATAAACATAATTAATGCTAAAGAAAGGTCATCAAGACTGCTGAACATAACATACTTTTACTTCATTTACAGTAGTTTTTTTTAACAAAAAGTTTAAATAAACAATAAGTATATTTAGTATTCTTTATAACTACGATGAAAGATTTTTTTTAACAAACTAACTTTTTGGTCTTAATTTGTAAATAGATTTGTAAGCAACTAAGTAGCCGCCAGCCCTCCCGCAGCCGGTTGTCGTCACCTCCTGCATAGCGCTGTCTCACGCCTCCGGCGTCTACAAGTCGGGGAACTCTAGCCGAGCACTGGCTCCTAAATCCAGGGGCTTGAATAAAGTTGCTCCGTATTTTTCTCCATAAATGAATAATGGTGCTAGTATCCTTTTTTTTTCGGTCATCAACTGCATACGTTAAAACACACGAAAATATTTTTGCCTTGCTCTCTAATTTCTTCCTTCCATGCATAGGCGATTTTATTGCTCAATAAAGCGAACTTGTTGAGAATGAACCGCCTATGACCTTTCCACGCGCAGTTAGGAGAAAATTCCCGTCGCATTCTCCGTAAAAAATGCATTTCGTATAATAATGTTTATTTTTTAATACGTTATTCTTTACGTATATTTTGAGGGTATAGATATGGTGATACCGTTAAAACTAAGGGCTAACCCTGGAGGGCAAATTTCCCCAAATGAGGTGATTGGACGAGATCAACTTATTCAGCAGTTTTGGGAAATTTTGGACAGACAAAGCCTGATGCTGAATGCGGAACGGCGGATGGGTAAAACTTGCATCATAAAAAAAATGCAAGCAGAAGCTCCAGAGGATAAGCTCCCTATTTATCATGACTTGGAGAAAGTGCGTTCGCCCCTAGAATTTGTCGAGACTATTTTGCAAGATGTTGAAGAATACTTAA
Organism: Brasilonema angustatum; assembly: GCF_059505445.1. Lineage (NCBI taxonomy): Bacteria > Bacillati > Cyanobacteriota > Cyanophyceae > Nostocales > Scytonemataceae > Brasilonema > Brasilonema angustatum. Next base: position 22,631 of record NZ_JCACKO010000030.1, read on the forward strand.
GCGGTTTGCGACGAACAGCAAGACGCACGCGCCAGCTATTGACACAAATCAGTGGTACAGAAGCTATGGGTGTTAAGTTACCTGAATTTGCTGCTCCCCACTGGAAAACATTACTCACAAAAACTATAGGCGATTTAGTTGAGAATCAAGAACGCAAAGTCATTCTACTTTGGGATGAAGTGCCCTATATGCTGGGTAATATCGGCAATCAAGCGGCGATGGAAGTTTTGGATACATTGCGTTCTATCCGTCAGATGTATCCCGATGTCAGGATGGTATTTACGGGTTCTATTGGCTTGCATCATGTGATTGCTTCTTTGAAAAAAGAAGGATACACCAATGAGCCGACAAATGATATGTATTCAGCAGATATTCCGCCATTATCCCATGTTGATGCTACAGGTTTAGCTCATAGATTACTTTTAGGAGAAAATATTTCTACGACTGATTCATGGGTAACTGCTGCTGCAATAGCTCAAGCAATGGATAACATTCCCTTCTACATCCACCACTTGATTATTAAACTAAAAATGCAAGGCAAAAAGGTGGATGCAGTAACTATAACTAAAACTATCGAAGATTGTTTATTAGACCCGCTCAATCCTTGGAAAATGGATCATTATCGAGAGCGGATTGATAATTACTATAGTGATGAGCAACGTCCTTATGCTCTAATTTCACTGGATATTTTGGCAGTTTCAAACGAGCCTTTGTTGTTTGATGAGTTATTCCACAATCTTAAACAAGAGCCAGAAACACAAAACAAAGAAATCGCACGGACTGTATTAAGACTATTGGAACGTGATTACTATATTCTTCGACAAACCGAAGGATATAGTTTTCGCTATCGGCTGATTCAAAGTTATTGGAAATTATTGAGAGGTTAATAAAGATGAAAAGTACCTTCCTCTCTCGCTTCACCCCTAGTCTGATGACTGCAGAAACTTTGGAAGCAATTTTTGTCCAGCGTCATAACTTGGCAGATTATTTAGTTGATTTGATTCGTGAAAGTACCCTAACAGCAAATAAACATTTTCGTCTGTTGCTGGGGATGCGCGGTATTGGGAAGACACACATGATAACACTGATGTATCACCGCGTCTCCAACATGGAAGACTTACAGGATAAGTTAGTCATCGCATGGTTAAGAGAGGAAGAGTGGGGCGTTACATCGTTTTTAGATTTGCTGTTGCGGATATTTCGAGCGCTACAAAAAGAATATCCAGCAGAATATAATGCTAAGTTAAATCAGCAAGTTGAAGCACTTTATCAGTTATCACAACAAGAAGCTGAACATCAAGCTGCAGCATTACTCAGAGAATTTGTTGGTAAACGCACGCTGCTGCTGTTGATGGAAAATTTAGATGATGTGTTTAACGGCTTAGGTGATATTGGGCAAAAGCAACTGCGGGCTTATATACAGAATTATTCATTTTTAACAATTCTGGCAACAGCACAAAGTTTGTTTGATGGAATCATCCACAAAGATGACCCCTTCTATAACTTCTTTTATTCTCATCATTTAGAGGAGTTAACGCTAGATGAAGCAGTGGAGTTGTTGAGGCATATTGCTCAATTAGAAGGGGATAAAGAACTAGAAGATTTTATCAAAACGGCAACAGGACGCGATCGCATCAAAGCCATCCATCATCTCTCTGGTGGAAACCCCCGCGTCTACGTGATTTTCTCCCAGTTCCTCACGCGTAAGTCCTTAGATGAACTAGTGGAACCGTTCATGCGGATGCTTGATGATTTGACACCTTACTATCAAGCGCGGATGTCATGGCTTTCGCAGCAGCAAAGAAAAATTATTGAGTTTCTCGCTGATCGTCGCCGTGCTGTTAGTGTGAAGGAGATTGCCCAACGCTGTTTTATGACTCATCAGACAGCATCAAGTCAACTTAAGGATTTGCGGGAAAAGGGCTACGTTAATTCTGAATTCATTGGGCGTGAGTCATTTTACGAACTGCACGAACCGCTGATGCGGTTTTGCTTGGAGGTAAAGAAGCAGCGGGATGAACCAATACGATTATTTATTGACTTTTTGCGAATTTGGTATACGCGTACAGAGTTGCAACAGCGATTGGGACAGGATATTGATGAAATCAGGAATAATGGATGGTTTGATGATTTAGGACAACAGTTCAATCAAGCGCGAATTGATGATTTTCCTTACGAACAAAATCATCCTACTAGGTATCAGCAACGTCTAGAACCGCTTCCACCTGATGCTGTTGTGGAGCGAGAATATGTGCTTTATGCACTTCAAGCAATGGAAGATGAAGATGAAGATCCTCGGGTGGCGGCGTACTGGCAAGAATATGAGAATTGGTTTGAGAAGCAAGACTATCTTAATGCTCTGCGATATGCAGAGAAACTAGTATTAATTCGTGGTCAGGCAGAGGACTGGTTAGAACAGGCACGCTGCTTAAATGGTCTTAAACGCTATGAGGAAGCTTTAGCATCGCTCGACAAAGCGATTTCGCTTGACCCCAATTTTGCCAAGGCTTGGGGACGCCGAGGTGAATCACTCAACAACCTCCAACGCTACGAAGATGCTTTGGTATCCTTAGACAAAGCGATTTCGCTTGACCCCAATTTTGCTAGGGCTTGGGCACACCGAGGTGATGTGCTAGACAACCTCCAACGTTACGAAGATGCTTTGGTATCTTTAGACAAAGCGATTGGGTTTGACCCCAATTATGTGTGGGGTTGGGTGAGAAGAGGGTTGATACTGAACAACCTCAAACGCTACGAAGATGCTTTAGTATCCTTAGACAAAGCGATTTCGCTTGACCCCAATGATATCTGGGCTTGGCGCAACCGAGGTGTGTTGCTAGAGAAGTTTCAACGTTATGAGGAAGCCTTAGCTGCTTACGACAAAGCGATTTCGCTTGACCGCGATTATCTTTGGGCTTGGGCAAATAGAGGCGATGCGCTAGGAAAACTCCAACGTTATGAGGAAGCTTTAGTATCCTACGACAAAGTGATTTCGCTTGACCTCAAATCTGCCCAGGCTTGGGGTAAGCGAAGTGATGTGCTCGACAAGCTGCAACGCTACGAAGAAGCATTGGCATCCTATGACAAAGCAATTGAGCTTAACCCCAATTATGCTTGGGCTTGGGCTAACCGAGGCGACGTGTTAGACAACCTCCAACGCTACCAGGAAGCATTGGTATCGTACGACAAAGCAATTGAGCTTGACCCTAATTATAAGTGGGCTTGGGCTAACCGAGGCGACGTGTTAGACAACCTCCAACGCTACGAAGATGCTTTGATATCCTACGATAAGGCGATTTCGCTTGACTCCAATTTTGCTTGGGCTTGGGCTAACCGAGGTTGGTTGCTCCAAAAACTTCAACGCTACGAGGAAGCTTTGGTATCGTACGACAAAGCGATTTTGCTTTACCCCAATTATAAGTGGGCTTGGACTGAGCGAGGCTTAGTGCTAACCAACCTCCAACGCTACGAAGATGCTTTGGTATCCCACGACAAAGCAATTTCGCTTGACTCCAATTTTGCTTGGGCTTGGGCTAACCGAGGCAATGTGCTCGACAAGCTGCAACGCTACGAAGAAGCATTGGCATCCTTGGACAAAGCGATTTCGCTTGACCCTAATTATGCTTGGGCTTGGGGCGGTCGAGGCGATGTGCTATACGAACTCAAATGCTATGAGGAAGCTTTGGCATCCTTGGATAAAGCGATTTCGCTTGATTCTAATTATAAGTGGGCTTGGGCAAAGCGAGGCGATTTGCTGGGTTCTCTCAAACGCTACCAGGAAGCATTGGCATCCTTGGACAAAGCGATTTCGCTTGACCCTAATTATGCTTGGGCTTGGGGCGGTCGAGGCGATGTGCTATACGAACTCAAATGCTATGAGGAAGCTTTAGCATCCTTGGATAAAGCGATTTCGCTTAACCCGAATTATACTTGGGCTTGGTTCAGCCGAGGTTGGCTACTGGATATACTCAGACGTCATCAGGAAGCATTAGCATCCTGCGATAAAGCAATTGAACTCGGCGACCAATCTTCGTCAGTTTTCTTCAACAGAGCGATCGCAATTCTAGGGCTGAATCGTTGGGAAGAAGGCATCACCGCATTAGACGATGCGCTTAACCGCTTTGCCGAGGTGGCTGAACCAGATGCTGAGGATGCGGAGTTAATTATCTGTATTCTGTTCAACACCACAAACGATGCAGCGCTGTGGAAAAACCACATCACCACCCTAATTGAACTTTACAACAAACACCAAGTCGCCCCAGCATTAGCACAGGGACTTGTCCGCGAAAAAACCATCGGTGCGTTGATGTCAGAAATGGTAAGCGACAAAGCAGCACAAACATGGCTAGAAGTTTGGCAGGAAGTTGTAGGAAATCGTCCTGAGTTCCAAATTCCCCTCCGGCTTCTCAATGCTGCTGTCCGCTATCGGGAGACAAAAGGCGATAGGCGTGTCTTGCTAGAACTACCCATTGAAGAACGCAAGTTGTTACAAGAGGTGCTACATATCAGCTAATGAGTGGAGGTCGTCCAGCCCAGAGGGCTGGAACAAGATTGGGCATTTTTTTCTTGTAAGTGCCTATTGTTTGGATTTGTTGCAAATCGTAGTTGTAACGAGTATGATATTTATATGTACTCGATATGAGTTCGAGTTAATTGAATTTATAAGTGAGTTTTGTCTGCTGACCAAAACGTAATGCAGAGCAATCTGAATAACTTAATGGAGAACTTTCGTACTCATGACTGAACCTAAAAATTTGACAACTGCTGACGGTATTCCTGTTGGCGATAACCAGAATTCACTTACAGCTGGAGCACGTGGACCTCTTTTAATACAGGATTTCCATTTGCTGGAAAAGCTGGCTCATTTTAATAGAGAACGTATCCCTGAGCGGGTTGTCCACGCTAAAGGTGCGGCAGATTTCGGTACTTTTACTGTTACTAATGATATCACAGGCTACAGTAAAGCCAAACTTTTCTCTGAGATTGGCAAGAAAACAGAAGTCCTCCTACGCTTTTCTACTGTTGGGGGAGAAAGGGGTTCAGCAGATGCCGAGCGTGACCCCAGAGGCTTTGCGCTCAAGTTTTATACTGAAGAAGGCAACTGGGATATAACAGGCAACAATACCCCTATTTTCTTCATCCGCGATCCACTCAAGTTTCCTGATTTTATCCATACCCAAAAGCGCAATCCCCAAACCAATACCAAAGACCACAATGCAAGATGGGATTTTTGGTCACTCAGTCCGGAATCGCTTCACCAAGTGACGATCCTGCTTTCAGACCGGGGAATTCCGAAAACCTATCGACACATGGATGGCTTCGGCAGCCATACTTTCAGTTTAATTAATGCTCAAGGCGATCGCGTCTGGTGCAAATTTCACTTTAAGACTTTGCAAGGGCATCAAACCTTGACGGAACAAGAATCAACCAAGATTAAAGGAGAAAAGCCCGATCACGCGACTGATGATCTGTTTGAGGCGATCGCCCAAGGAGATTATCCCAAGTGGCGTATGTGCATTCAAGTAATGACGGACGAGCAGGCGTCAAAACATATAGACAATCCCTTTGACGTGACAAAAGTTTGGAAGCACTCAGACTATCCCTTAATCGAAGTTGGAATACTAGAGCTAAATCGCAACCCTGAGAATTATTTCGCTCAAGTTGAACAAGCCGCTTTTAGCCCCAGTGCTGTGGTTCCTGGCGTGAGTTTCTCTCCAGACAAATACTCATGCGGAATGTGGGGTGAAAACCAAGAACCCCGACTTTTTGAGAAGTCGGGGACCTTAGTCTTTCAATTTCTGCGCAAAGCGCAGGCACTTTCACACAAATAAAATAGAATTGCTATGAAAGTCTTCTCAAATTCAGTTTCTTCTTGAACCTCGGTAAATTCGATCCATTTGGTCTTTTGAAAGTCGTGTTATTGGAAACCTTTGATCGGTGTCAAAGAAAAATTCTTGAGGCGCATCAACTGCCGTTTCTTCTACAGAAATGTTATCTTTTATGGCATGACCATTTAATAATTCTTCCTTAAGTCGTCTCTCATCGATTTCATCACCTTTGACTTGACTTTGAGGCAAGACATAAGCATGAGTTTCTGGATCGAAGGCTAAAACTTCTCCTTTCTCAATGTTATAAATCCAGGCGTAAATCTTTAGTTGTCCTTGGTATAGCTTGGAGCGGATAACTGGATAAGTCCGCAAATTTTCAATTTGAGTCAGTACATTTTCAGCGGTTAAAATTTCGAGTAGTTCTTCCCCCTTGTATTGGGTGTAATGTTCTTTTACCAATAGTCGGGTTGCCTCTGCATACTTTAACCAATCATGAACAAGCGGCATTTCATCTCGCAGGCTATGTAACTTCATCAGCCCTTTCATTGCACCACAATGCGAGTGACCACAAACAATAATTTGTCGAATACCTAGAGCTTGCACAGCGTATTCAATTGTCGCACCTTCACCGCCCTTGGTTGCTCCAAATGGTGGAATAATATTGCCAGCATTGCGGATAACAAATAATTCACCTAAATCAGCTTGTGTAATTAGATTTGGGTCTACACGCGAATCAGAACAAGTAACAAATAACACTCTGGGTTTTTGACCTTGAGATAGTTGTTCAAAGAGTTCTTGGTGCGTACTAACATAATTAGCCTTAAACTCACGCAGACCTTTAATTAATTTCTTCATACAGCTAACTTTTGACAAATAGAGGCAATATCAGAAAAATTTTCCCTGTATAGTTAGTGTAGTATAAAAATGTTATAAATTTTATCAATTTGTTATTCAAACAAATCTAAATGCTCATGGGTGTCAGCACCAACTGTCTTGAGTATAACTTCTTAGTGGGTGTGGGTAAAAGTGGTTGGTAGTGGCGATCGCGTTTACGTCAATCCTCTGTATCTTGCACCAAAGCATATCAATCCGCACAAACCAAAAATATGGGCAAAAAAGTTATATTATTTCTGTGATCTTTATCTGGTTAAATAAGTGGAGTTTAGACTGTCTAAACTCTAGTCATTAATCGCATTTCATATTATCTCAACTCACTGCAATCGCCATTTGGGCACTCTGATTGCCCAAGCTATCCACTTTACACATAGTATAAGTTCCCGGTTCAACAGTCGCAAACGTTGTTCCAGCAGACAAAACTCGCGCTAAGTATCCAATAACGAATTTCTGGATCATGAACTGTGTTCCAACTCAGTTTGCGGTTCTGGTGGGACGACAAGGTAGTCGGAGGGAATTTTTTGCACCTCACCCAGAAAAAAAAGCGCTTGATACACAGAAACTGCTACATCGGCGCGAGTTGCTGGTATATTGGGCTTGAGTAATTTTGTATTTGGGTAACTAGCTACAAGACCTGCACTTGTGGCAATTGCAACCTGAGTTATTGCATAATCAGGAATCTGATCTGTATCCTGATAAATCACCTGAAGCGTTGCAAACTCCTCAGGTTTTACCTTTGAGGCAATATCCAAGCCTTTTACCAGAGTCAGCAAAACTTCTAATCGAGAAATCCTACTGTCAGGAAAGAAGCGATCATTGAGAAACCCATTTAGAAATCCTATTGCATAAGCTGTTTGAATAGCTTTTGCTGCCCAGTGATGAGTCGGAACATCGATAAAACGAATATAGTCCCGTTTTTTCTTAAGTTTTGTAAATGTCTTAGTAAGAATAACAGCAAATTCAGCACGGGTTACTGAAGTGTCAGGGCGAAACGTCCTATTGGGAAACCCGGTGATAACCCCTTCATTGGCTAATGATTCTACAAATAAGCGTGCCCATTGATTTTGAATATCCCGAAAGGATCTAGGAGTAGATGCCATTGTCGCTCCAAGCTAGGTATTTTCCTGATGTTCTTGCTATGTATTATTTTTCCCATCAGCAGAAAACCGGAATTATTAGCTTGGCGACGAGAGAGGTTCAAGCGTATTCAGCAATTTCAATAAATGAAAAATTTTATTAATAAGAATAACTAAATTATTATTGTCATGTGTCACCTGAAGCGACCAAGAGGTAGGTTTCACCCTGAATCGGATAGTAGTTACTCAGCCACTGCCGCAGGTCTTCGTCTTCGATCACAGGAATAGCCTTGATAGCCAGCTTACCTTTGGTGTTGGCTTTTCTGATAATCAGCCGAACTTAGGAAAAAGAAGATTGCTTAAGAATATTTTCTAACAACCTCCTCTCACTTTAGAAACTCTTTGTTAAAGAACCTGCTTGGCAAATAGCTTAAGTATTTTCAGTATTTTGATACTTACTTTTTAAGAACGAGGTTTGCCGTTCATATGTCGCAGATTCTTTTTTCTCCATGTGACGAACTTGGTTCAAGTTCAACCCTAATAGAAAAAGGTAATGAAGTATTGTTAGTACAGTCGCCACAAGACTTAGACGGATCTGAAATGTTTTTAGACGGGATGGACTCACAGAAACCTCTACTGTTTGTATTTTAGGTTTGATTAAGCCAACATCGCCAAAGACACCAGAGGCTTCACTAAGATAAAATGGAAAGACAATGTATATTTAAAAGCGGCTCAATTGCTCTGGTGTCACAGAGTTGTTGGGCTATGTTTTTATATATAACGCTAAATTTAGAACTTGACAACTGCGTGAGATTACCAGACCTGCGAATCAAACGACAGCATAAGTAATAAAACTTTAAACAATAACAATTTAATAGTAAACCTAAAGGAATAACAATAAAAATAGTAACATTTATAATAAATAACAGAGCCAACGCATCTTATGCAGGGGTGGCCAACGCATCTTATGCAGGAGAAGGATATGCATCTTGTGCAGATGGGTGTTTATAATATGCTTGGGCAGTAAAGCACTAAATTCATATGTTGTCTGAAGAAAAAAACTTTGAAAACTCTAATACTCTATCCGTAGAAAAACATAAGTCTTCAACTGGAACAAATAAACCTCCTGCGTCAGTTGCCTATATCCACGGTTTCTTAGATGAATACGGACTAGACCCTTATGAATTTCGTCTTTATGCCCACATGGTTCGCCGAACGGGTGGTAAACCAGAAGGAGTCTTTTTTGCAAGTCTCAAAAAGACCGCTGAAATTTGTGATATGAGCGTTCGCAAAGCTCAACAAGCTTTAAAGGTGTTGCTTAAAGCAAACCTTTTAAAGCAGACAAAACGTGACGGTCGGACAGACGAATACAGAGTGACTCCTACTAGCGAGTGGATCTCGAAGGAGGAATTAGCAAAAATTCGCAAAGCTGCAACAAGTAGTAAACCTGATAAAACAATAGACACAGCTATAGAGACAGATATCGCGTGCGAGTAACAACCAAACAGGAATGTATGCGCTCCGATTGATTCCTGTGATCACAATAAAACTTCTACTTTCTTCAATGCCTCATTTTCACCGTTGATTCAAGCTTCGAGGGTATTTTTATCGTCGTAAAATTTTTTCTTAATTTATTAATTTTGTATGGAAAAATCGTCGTCGAGTTTACGCGTGTTTTCTGAATTGAGATATGAAAAATGGAAAATCTAGATTCAGTATAATGGTACAGAAATTGATTTTGCAAAATAATTTATCAAGTAGCCTCTACAAAAGGAGGATATTCTTATTGAGCTTGAACCACTATTTCTGCGACAGTTTCGAGAATACGCAGTTGGTTAGGAAAAAGGGCTGATAGAAATGAGATGCGATAGTTGCTGAAGCGTTTTTGTGCTAACCTTAATACTTTCTGTGATTTTTCGCTACTGATATTTTTGCATCCTTAGCTTTTTGGCGCTTTTGTATTTTTAACTATGTCTTTAGTTTCCACAATCAAAAGTATATACACTGATGGTGCTTGCACAGGGAACCCTGGTCCTGGTGGTTGGGGTGTGGTTGTCTATTTCAGTGATGGTTCCATTCACGAAATGGGCGGTGCATCCTCCCGAACGACCAACAATAAAATGGAGATGCAAGCTGCGATCGCCGCCCTGCAATTTTTGCAAGACTCAGGACAAAGGGAAGCCATCACCCTGCACACCGACAGCGAATATCTCATCAACTGCGTGACAAAATGGGTCAAAAGCTGGAAAAGGAAAGGCTGGAAAAAGTCGGATGGAAATCCTGTGCTTAACCAAGACCTCTTAGAAATCTTAGACGACCTCAATAGTCCACGGGTGAGATGGGAGCATGTGCGGGGTCATGCAGGTAATATTGGTAACGAACGCTGTGATGCGATCGCCCGCGCCTTCGCCAATGGTAAAACTTTATCCCTGGAACAACAAGACTTTCTCTTGGAACAAAAGAACGGTCTGAGTGTATCAAGAGTATCTGATTCGGAAACAAATTCTACAATAATTAACACAAAGAAACAAGAAATCACGACTCTTGCAACAGATATAACCAATATGGAACCACAAACCCAGTCTGCTACTTCCGTCAATGAAGAATTACCTCGGGAAATGAGGGTAACACAACTGCGTAACTTAGTCGAAACTCTCCGCATTGCGGACGAAATTGCCGAAAAAGGTTACCTAATCACAAGTTCTGAACTGGCAGACTTGATGGATGTTCACGCCAGCGCTGTTACCAGTCGTGGAGACGAGTGGCGCTGGCGAAACTGGCTTGTCTCACGGGTGCGGCGTGAAGGTAATCAAATTCTTTGGGAATTGGAACGGGGCGATAAGGTAGAAAGTGAGACGGAATCTTAACCAATGAGGACTCAGGACTGATCACTGAGTACTGTACTTGCGCCCTCGCCACTCTCTCGGGGTACGGAATGCAGAAAGAAAAATCCGCAGCACCGCGATTGGATCAGCCAAAGGCGAAAGCCAGAACAACCAACCGCCTTTTGCTTGATTGCGATCATAGGAGGGTGCGATCGCAAAAAGCATAGCAAAGCGAATCACCACTAGAAATACATTGAGTACCACTAGAAGCAGGGAGGGAGAGAGGGACAAGGAGACAAAAGGAGGGGGAGAAAAAAAGAGGTAGGTGAGGACGACTACAAGCGGTAAACCTTGAACTGCTGTGAGGAGCCATAAATCTCCCCAAAGTTGAGCGCGGGAGGAAGCGTCTTTCAAGTCAAGGCTTCGCCCCCATTGTTGCCAAGTTTCCATTGCTCCCTCATACATCCGTACCTTGAGCACTTTTGCCCCATCTAAAAAGCCAACTTTATACCCAGAGGCAGCTATGTTCCGTGCTAAAGTGACATCATCACAAAAAGAATTATTCGCACTCGTATATCCACCCACAGCTCTTAGAACAGAGCTACGGCACAAATAGCATTGTCCATTCGCCATCACTCGTTCTGACTGCTCAGCATTCACACCAGCAGGATTAAATCGGTAAAGCAGAGTCATCAACAAAGCTGGTTGTAGCCAGCATTCTCCTGGATATTTGAGAATGAACTGGGGTGAGAGAGAAACCAAGTCATAGCCTTGAGTTTCTGCTATCTTCACCAAACCCGCAACCAAACCAGGTGATGGTTGTATATCAGCATCCATACCCAGAAACCACTCACTCGCCTCTGAAATATGCAAAAAGCCGTAATGCAATGCCCAAGGACGCCCCACCCAACCAGTTGGTAAGGGATCATCCGTCATTAGGCGAAAGCGAGGATCTTTCTGCTGTGCAGTTTTGACTAACTCAGGTGTGCCATCACTAGACTTGCTATCTACAATGATTATTTCTCGGACTTCATAGCTTTGCTGAGAAATCCCATCTAGCAGAGGAGCAATACGAAGAGCTTCATTTAAGGTAGGAATGACGACACTCACACACCCCAAAAGTTCTGGTGTGGAATTTTGGGGTGTAATGGGAGGATGGCGGCTTGGTCCTTTTAACAGACGCGACAGCAAAATTGCTGTTGCTGGTAGTTGGATCAGCAGTAATAACAATGAAATAACACTTGCGAAACTCAACGCGTCTTGCACAGCAAAATACCTGGGGATGGAAATCAAAGCTTTATTTCACAGCAACTTTGACGCTTGCTACAGTCACTTCGGTTGTTGGTGCAACAGCAACATTAGCAGATGCAACTTTTGAACTCCACCAAAGTACTACAGCTGGAACTACGCCCAAGACAAAGCCTAATGAAACTGGGATTGCAAATCCAGCAGCTAAGCTTAATCCAGCGGCGAAGGCAAAATTACTGAGATAAACGACTAGGGGGACAAAGAGTTGCGATCGCTCCAATTTATGGGGCGTGTTTCTCCACAGCAATGCTGCCACACTCATAAACAGGGCGCTAGTGCCAAACCAACCCGCATAATTTTGATACGGTGTTCCAAAGAATTCACCTGGATTCTCCCAATACCAAAAGGGGAGAGATGTTTGACTCATAGCTGGTTCCAATGCAAAGTCCCAGCAAGTGAACAGCAAAGCGCCCAATGCTATAGCGCCTACTTGGCGCACTAAACTGGGATTTTGAGCTACCCTCAAACCACTACGAGCAATCAGGTAAGCAGACAAGCCCACATAAAACCAGGATAAGGGAATTGTAAATGGTACAAGCCCCGCAATCTTATATCCTAAGCCACTCAAGTAACTGTAGTATCCAAAGGGAAATCCAGTGCTAGTTCCCAGTAATTCACTGCCCACCGATATCAATACAGATGGTAGTAGAAACCCTAGCCAAGTGCGCCATCCCAATACTCGATATGCATAAATGGAGACGGCTATTGTCCCCAAAATAATATCTACCACACCACCATCAGCCATACTTAACTGCATGGCTTTTTGTCCAACCTCTCCTGAATTGAAAATTGTTTCGGCATTAGGTATGACCAATAGAATGCCTATTAGTCCAAAAGCCTTTGCCAAGATATGACCAGTGAGGCATACACGCTGAGCGATAACAAGTTGTCTCATGATAATCCCTTAACAAGACATGATACGCGGCTACTTAGCTGGTTATAGTTTACAAATGTTTAAGAAGATCTTTAATACTTTGTGCGGGAATTTTTTGCAAACTGACCTAACTTTCTTTTGGAAAGCATAGCAGCCTCTTGATGGAAGGTAGAAAAAATATGATAATAAACTTATAGTTTAAGCTATTCAAGCCATTATTTCTCAACTGAATTGGCTTTTTTTTGACAGCTTATAGTGTCCTAAGGAATGTATGCTTTCCGACAAAGCAGTATGTATATGCCTTAGATAATTGTGGAATTATAGCTTATTCTTATGTTGGGAACAACCCATGTCAATATCAAAAAGACCACCTTTGCTTTCCCTAGCATTACTACTGCTTACTTACACCAGTACTGGGTGGATAATATCTAAAATATACACTCCTTGGTATATCTGGCTACTGGCTGTTATTGCTATCTTACTTCTCACGGGAGGTTTAACGGTTTCCGGGACAAGGGTTGCAAACTTTTCTTTATTCTTATTCAAATCAAATGTTAGATCTTTTGGTCTTAGCGTTTTAGCGGCTTTCTTGTTTTTTTTAATGATAGTCAGGTTTCGACTATTTCTTGAGACCTTGCTAATCGTTGCTGCGACTGGATTAGTAAGGATAGACTTTCAAACAGCTGGCTTTAATCAAGGACAAACCTTTTGTTTGTTGTCTATCTTCTGTTTGACGGGTTTAGCCTTAGGTGCGTTGATTCATAAGTTGATTTAAACCCAAGAGTCCATAGCAACTATGGACTCTTGGGTTTAAGTAATGACTAACTTGCAACTGCCTCGGCTGGCGCTGCAACTGGATAAACGCTAACCTTTTTACGGGTTTTGCCCTTGCGTTCAAATGTGACTACGCCGTCAATTAAAGCAAACAGAGTGTCATCTTTGCCAATACCGACGTTGTTACCAGGATGAAATTTAGTACCGCGCTGACGCACTAAGATATTTCCTGCCCGGACAACTTCACTACCGTAGTGCTTAACACCCAGTCTTTGAGCGTTAGAATCACGACCGTTGCGTGTACTACCTGTTCCTTTCTTATGAGCCATAATTTCCTCTTGTGTCTCTACTTGTATCTATTATTCAGCAGCTGTTTCTTGTGCGGGTGAATTCTCCGCAACTGGTTCTGCCACAACATCAACAGTCTCTGGAGTTTCAGTTGTTGCAGCTGGTTCTGTAGTCACCTCAGTTTCTGGAGTTAAGGCGATCGCCTTTTCTTCGGAAGCAAGCACCGAACCGTCGAGGCTAATTGAATTAATCAATAATCTAGTGATTTCCTGGCGATGACCCCGTTTTTTACGAGTTTTCTTTTTCGGTTTCATCTTATAAACCAGGACTTTGCGACCTCTTAGATGCCGCATCACCGTGCCTTCTACTTTTGCTCCTCCCACAAGCGGCTGTCCTATGGTCACATCGCCGTCGTGCTGCACTAGCAATACTTTATCTATAGTAACTTTCTCGTCTGGTTGAACATGCAGCAGTTCAATGTCGTAAAACCGACCAGCTTCGACTTTTAGTTGCTTGCCGCCAGTTTCAATAATTGCGTAGGTCATAAAATTGTCCTTGAGGTTGCCGTACAGGTAGCTGGACTATATGCTTTTTCTAAAGCTCTCCAGCTTTCGTATTGCCTTTACCTGATCCGAGCAGGATTGAGACACACAATCTCTCACTTTACCTCAATAACTATAAGTATGTCAAAATAAATAAGGATTAACTCTTGACAGTATTATTAAGCAGAAAGTCCATCTCGCCGTGTGGAAAAAGATTTGACAAGCAATAAGTGGGCTTTTCATTTGAGTCAAATACACGAATGGTGTAGGGGAGCCAGTGCTTGATGAGGGTTTCCAACGCCAGATACCTGCGGAGGGAAACCCTCCCGCAGTACTGGCTCCTCCGTAGGCATCTGGCATTGGGCATTGCAATGCCCACCCTACCTGAATTCGAGAGTGTATTACACCTAGATGAAAACTGCAATAGTTCTTGAAAAACACTACTACAGTGATTTATTTAGCGCTAACCAGATTTTCGCAAAAAGGTTCAAAAGATCGGACATATAAAGAGCAGGCTTTCCATCCTGATTTGACCGATACATTTAATAATTGGCAAGTACCACCACGCTGACCCTCTGGAGTGTAGTACCGACAGTGACGACAAGTTGAAACACAGGATTTTATAGTTGTCATAACTAACACTCTTATGAAGAAAATTTTCTCAAAGTAAAAAATCGTTTGATCCCCTATCAGTATCGCAACTTTTTCTTGAGAAATGCATATAACTTGAATAACTTTATGGAAAAATTTGCATTGCTAAATATTACTTTACGTGTCAGGTAAAAAGAGACTGTACTTAAGTACAATAAGTTTTCTTATAGGAAGAAATTGGTTACAAATACTGAAATACAAGAAGAGAAAAAAACATCAAACGTAGAATTTTGTCATGACAAGCAACTTGGGTAGTGTACACGCGTTGCAATACCATTTCACGATTGAGCCTGATACAAATGATGGGTTTCTAATTCTTTTCCCCTGCTCCCAGCTTCCTATCTGTATCAACCTTAAAGTGAAACGGTATAACTCATCTCAAAGAGTTTGAAATACGTAAACAAAGCCATAAAGACTAATGCTGAGGAAGAAAAATGCTGCTAATTGGTTAACTCTTATATCTGGTGAAGGAGCAATAGCTTCTCGTACTAAGATAGAAATAGATGCCCCAATTACAAAGCTCCAGCCAAGTATCATATAGGGTATCGCTAGTGTAAAGTTCCAAACAATTAGCATTACAATTGCTAATAGTACCATCAGCATCTCTACAAACCGGGGTGGGTTATATTGGCTGGATAAAACAAAGCTGTTGAACCAAAAGTGCCAAAATCTCATATTAAGTTATAAGTGCTAAGTGATAAGTTTTGAGAAAGAAGATGAAAGAAAAAAAAGATAAAGCAATGTCTTTTCTTTCTTCACTCTTCCTTGTTAATTTCTAAGTCCTAATTTTTGTCCTGTGCCGTTTTGTTGTGTCGTTTCTTCTGACAGTTCTACGCCAAAGACGCGGCTAAAGGTTTTTTGTACTTTGTATCCAGAATCTATTGACTCTAAGGGATCTTTCCGTAGTCTATGACGCAGACATAAAGTCATGACACGACGGATATCATCAACTGTAACTTCGGTACGTTCTTCATATGCGGCTATGGCTTTGGCGGCGCGGTTAGTGACAATGTCACCGCGCAAGCCATCAACATCGAGTTCGGAACAGACTTCGGAAATCTTCACCCGTAAGTCGTAATCTATTGTCACAGATGGCAATAGATTTTGGGCGTTAACAATGTTCTGTTGCAGTTCTTCCTGTTGGGATTTATGCTGTTCTAAAAATACTGGTGGATTTTGGTCAAATTCTGAGCGTTGTTCTACGATTTGCACGCGCAAAGCTGGTTCTTTAACTGTACGGATTTCTGCGTGCATTCCAAATCTATCTAGGAGTTGAGGACGCAGTTCTCCTTCTTCTGGGTTACCAGAACCGACAAGCACGAAACGCGCCGGGTGACGTATGGAAATTCCTTCTCGTTCTACTGTGTTCCAACCACTGGCGGCGGAGTCAAGAAGCACGTCTACTAGGTGATCGTCTAGTAAGTTTACTTCATCTACGTAGAGAATACCCCGGTTGGCTTTTGCCAAGAGTCCTGGTTCAAAGGCTTTGACACCTTCTGATAATGCTTTTTCGATGTCGATGGTACCACAAACTCGGTCTTCTGTTGCTCCTAAGGGCAAATCGACCATTTGGACTTTTTTCTGAACAACGGGAATATCCGCCCCTTGCTGTAGCTGTTGGCGGACTTCATCACTCATCAAATCGGGATCACTAGGATCGCTGTTGAAGGGATCGTTCGCAACGACGGGAATTTCTGGGAGTAAATCAGCCAGCGCCCGGATAGTTGTGGATTTACCAGTACCGCGATCGCCCATAATCATCACACCGCCAATTTTCGGGTCAATCACGTTCAACAATAGAGCCAGTTTCATTTCTTCCTGACCGACAATTGCTGTAAAGGGAAATACCACGCGACGCGCAGCAGCGGTAGCTTGAGCAGTTGGACTCACTAAATTACCTTATCTATATTTCTTTTATTACCGTTTTCATTGTGCCATAGGTGGGGATGACGAGGACAAAGGGATGAGGGGATGGAGGACTATGATCGGAATTATAAAATAACTGCCGAACCGCTTATGTTAGAGTACGATTCATTAGCTTGCTTGCCTTCTTCTGAGGAATTACCAGACTCTGATGATACGCCTGTGGATAATGAACTCCAAGATCTAATTCCTAGTTTACTTAAAGCCATACTCGCTATGGTGTGGGCAAATCGCATGGATTGGTTTTTCGGTGCTGATATGGGTGTTTACTATGATCCAAATCAACCGCCGATTGTACCAGATGGGTTCCTGAGTTTGGGAGTTGAGCGATTTTTTGATGAAAATTTGCGTCTGAGTTATGTGTTGTGGGAAGAAGAGAAAGTTCCAATGCTAACGCTGGAAGTTGTTTCTCAGAGATATCGTGGGGAATACACCACCAAGAAAGATGAGTATGCAAAGTTAGGGGTTTTGTACTACGTCATCTATCACCCGACTCGCCGCCGCAAACCGCGTTTGGAAGTGTATAAGTTGGTCGATGGTGCATATCAATTGCATTCAGATAATCCTGTATGGTTACCCGAAGTTGGTTTAGGAATTGGTATGGAGCGGGGAACTTATCAAGGGATTACGCGGGAGTGGCTGTACTGGTATAACGAGGAAGGGAAACGGATTTTGACACCAGAAGAGCAGGCTCAACAAGCTCAACATCGCGCCCAATTGCTGGCAGAACGCTTACGTGCGATGGGAGTTGATCCAGATTCTATTTAAATTCTTCGGAAAAACCAAGCATCAAAGCTGTAGCTATTTATATCCTTGGAATTAAGGATATGAAAAATGAATAATGTAGATGACAAGCTTTATGATGATAGACTTACGCAAGTTTTTTGAGGCTACAGACCCCAGCCGAACTCTGGTGATTAACAATACACAGGATAAGAAGTATTATATTGACTTTTCTTCAGTGCGCGGTGGAGATATTATCTTCAAGCTGAAGCAGAAAATGACATTTTTTAAGCCGAATGACCCTACCTGCACTCTTTTTACTGGGCACATTGGGTGTGGGAAATCTACGGAATTGCGACGGCTGCAACTGGAGTTGGAAGCGGATGGTTTTTGTGTCATCTATTTTGAGTCTAGTGAAGATTTAGAATTGACTGATGTGGATATTGCTGATGTACTGTTGGCGATCGCCCGTCGCGTCAGTCAAAGTTTAGAAAAACTCAATCTCGAAGAACCCAGCAGGCTGAAAGAGTTACTGCAAGGTGCTATGAGGGTTTTAAATGCTGATGTGACTGGCGTAAAACTTAAAGTTCCTAATGTTGGTGATTTTGGTGTCACGTCTGAAAAAGAAAAGTTTACTTTGGCTTTTGGAATAGGGGAAATCACGACTAAGGCAAAGAGTGACGCTACACTTCGAGAAAAACTCAACCAGTACCTCGGACCACAAAAAATTAAACTGTTGGACGCGATTAATAAGGAGTTGCTGGAACCTGCGATCGCCAAACTCAAACAGCAGGGCAAAAAAGGTTTAGTGGTGATTGTAGATAATCTTGACCGAATTGATAATCGTCCCAAGGCTTGGGGACGTCCACAACAGGAATACTTGTTTGTCGATCAGGGTGAGTATCTCACCAAGTTGAATTGTCATGTTGTGTATACAATGCCACTGTCTCTGAAGTTTTCCAATGACTATGGAACGCTCACACAAAGATTTTTGGAAGACCCCAGAGTGTTACCGATGGTACCTGTACAATGGTCTGATGGCAGTGTTCATGAAGATGGAATGGCGCTGATGCAAGAGATGGTAATGGCAAGAGCTTATCCTGACTTGCGACCAGACCAGCGTACCAGTAATATTACGTTCGTTTTTGACCGTAAAGCAACGCTTGAGCACTTGTGTCGAATGAGTGGCGGTCATGTACGCGACTTGCTGAGGCTGCTGAATACATGGATTATGGAGGAAATGTCACTTCCTTTGAATCGTGATACTTTGGATACTGTAATTCGTGCTCGTCGCAATGAAATGGTTTTGCCGATTTCTGATGATGAGTGGGAATTGTTGCGTCGTGTGAAGCAAACGAAAAAGGTGAGTGATGATCAGGGGTATCAAAAGCTGATTCGCAGTCGGTTTGTTTTTGAATATCGCGATCGCGGTGAGTCTTGGTTTGAGGTTAATCCTATTTTGGCGGAGGCGCGAGAATTGCAGTAAGGAAGACAAGGACGACAGAATTTTAAATTCTGTGTAGTGGACGCGCTAGTAGGGTGGGCACTGCTAGCTAACCCATCGTACTAGTAGAGTATCGGTGGGCAGTGCCCACCACTGGGGATCTGTCTGTGAACATTTTACAGGGCACTGCCCACCCTACGCATTAATAACTGCTAGCTAACCCATTGTACTAGTAGAGTATCGGTGGGCAGTGCCCACCACTGGGTATCTGTCTGTGAACATTTTATAGGGCACTGCCCACCCTACGCATTAATAACTCTAACTAATGACTAATGACTAATGACAAATCAGAAGATATCCGTGTCAACAATGAGCGCTCATTGAAACAATTGGCTTGGGGAATTGAGGCTTCTGTTGGACAGTTTAAGCTGATTCTGGCACGGTGCAATTATGCTAGTTTGCGATCGCATCTAATAAACCGATTGCGCGACATTTGTCAAGTTGAAATCCGCGTCTTGGTTCTCAAGGAATCTGCAAGGACTCTTTATACTGCAATTCGGGAAGAATCTGGGGATGATGTGCAAGCGCTGATGATTTTAGGGTTGGAATCGGTGCGGAATCTTGAGCAAATGCTGATTAGTGCAAATCAGGTGCGGGAGGAGTTTCGCAATCATTTTCCTTTCCCTGTGGTGTTGTGGATTGATGATGAAGTTCACAAGCGATTCATGCAGTTTGCTCCTGATTTGGAAAGTTGGGGAACAACGAAAAATTTCCCGATTGCTCCCAATGAATTGATGGAGTTTTTGCAAGAAATAGCGGAGCAATTATTGACTGCTGATTTCAGTCTGACTTTAGAAAAATGTTCCGAGATTAAGTTAGCTTGGCAAGATTTGCAAAATTCTGAACAAATTCTAGAGTCAGGAGTAAAAGCGAGAATTGCATATTTGTTGGGATTAACGGAATTTGTTGATAATCACCTAGATACGGCTTTGGAATATTATCAACAGAGTTTGGCTTTTTGGCAGCAAGTCAATGATTTAGTCTGGCAAGGCAAAGTCCTGAGCAATATCACTTTCTGTTATTACGAAAAAGCAAGACAACAAGAAACAAATCGCCCTGTCATTGCGAGTGAAACGAAGTCTAATGAAACAATCTCCCCAGCAACACCTGTCATTGCGAGCGGAACGAAGCCTAATCGAAAAATCTCCCCCGTAGCACCCGTCATTGCGAGCGGAACGAAGTGCAGCGAAGCAATCTCCCCTAACGTATCAACTCCTGATTGGCAAGAAACAAAAAATTACCTTCAGCAATCTCTCCAAGTTCTGGAAACTGCTCAACGTTCAGATTTAATTGCAAATTTACTTGACAAGTTTGGCAAAATCTTGCGTGACTTGGAAGATTGGCAGGATCTGAAAAAGTTAGCTGAACGTGCTTTGCTAATCCATGAAGCTGAAGGAAATTTGCTGAGAGTTTCTCAGGATTATGGCTTTTTGGCTGAAGTTGCTTTGGTAAATCAAGAGTGGCAAGAAGCAAAAACTTTAGCGGAAAAAGCGTTAGAAGTTTTATCTACGAATCAGTCCGCGATTTCTAATCGCCAGGAAATCTTGTTAACTCTCGCGCAAGCAGAACAAAATTTAGGCGAAGAACAAGCGGCTATAAATTATTTAAAAATAGCAATCCAGATAGGGATTTCTGACTTTAAACCCGAACTATATCTTAGTCTATTAACAAATTTACGAAGTTTATATTTAAAACAAAAGCAATATTTAGAAGCTTTTCAAATTAAACAGGAAGGGCTTTCTGTTGAACAACAATTTGGCTTGCGGGCGTTTATTGGTGCAGGAAGATTACAAGCAACACGACACGCAAATTTATCCAAAATTGTAGAAACGTTGCCTGCAACGTCTATACAGGAAAATATTGCGCCAGAAATTAGTGCATCTGGTCGTTTACTTGATGTAGAACGTTTGATTGAACGCATCGGTCGCCCCGATTATAAATTAATAGTTATTCATGGACAATCAGGAGTTGGCAAAAGTTCTCTGGTTAATGCGGGACTTGTACCAGCTTTGAAAAAGAAAGCGATCGGCATTCAAGATAATTTGGTTGTGCCGATACGAGTTTACACCAACTGGATGGAAGAGTTGGGACGCCAGATAAAAGAAGCGTTACATTATATGGGAAGAGGGGAAGCAGGGGAGCAGGGGAGCAGGGGAGATGGTGAAGCTGAAACTTCAGCTTTAGAAACTCAGGCGCAAGTGTCAGAAGTTGAAACGCCTGAGTTGCAAACTACGCTGTTAAAACAATTACGACAGTGTGAAACATTTAATCTTCGTCCAGTACTCATTTTTGACCAATTTGAAGAGTTTTTCTTTGTTGATATCGAACCACAGCAAAGGTGGCTATTTTTTCATTTTTTAAGAGATTGCCTTAACATCTTATCGGTGAAGATAGTATTGTCGTTGCGAGAAGATTACTTACATTATTTGCTCAAGTTTAATCGCTTGCGCGATAGTTCGATGATTAGTATCGATATTCTCAGCGAGAATGTGCTTTATGAGTTGGGTAACTTCTCCCGTGATGATGCTCAATCAATTATTCAGCAATTAACTGAACGGGCTAATTTTCACTTAGAACCTGCCTTAATTGCAGAACTGGTGCGGGATTTGGCGCGGGAACTGGGTGAAGTGCGTCCGATTGAGTTGCAAGTTGTGGGGGCGCAACTGCAAGCGGAAAACATCACAACTCTGGCAAAATATCAGGAGTGTGGCACAAAGGAAGAACTGGTAAAACGTTATCTGGATGAAGTTGTTCAGGATTGCGGCGAGGAAAATCAGCAAACGGCGGAATTTGTGTTGTACTTGCTGACGGATGAAAAAGGAACTCGCCCACTGAAGACTCGTGTTGAGTTGGAACGGGATTTGCAGGCGTTAGCTGCAGATGTGACGAGAGAAGCGAGCAAGTTAGATTTGATTTTAGAGATTTTTGTGGAATCTGGTTTGGTGGTTTTGTTAAAAGAAAACCCCGCAAACCGTTATCAGTTGGTGCATGACTATTTAGCTGAGTTTATCCGCCACCAGCAAGAACCGAAGTTAAGCCAGGTGATGGCAGAACTGGAAAGAGAAAGAAAGGAAAGAAGACTTAGTGAACGGAAGCTGAATCGTTTTCTGAGAGTAGCACTTGCAGGTTCAGTTGCGGCAGGATTAGTGTTAGCTGGGCTAGCAGTGACTGCGTGGGATGCAGCACAACGGGCAGAGAAGCAAAAAAAACAAGCTGAAATTAGCGAAATCAAAGCACTGAGGAATTCTTCAGAAGGGTTTTTTGCCTCCGGGCAAACTTTTGATGCACTTATAGAAGCCTTAAAGGCAGGAGAAAGACTGAAAAAGGCAGACTGGACAAGAACGGATACTAAAATTCAGGTAGTGGCAGCATTACGGCGGGCTGTGTACGATGTCAAAGAATATAATCGCTTAGAAGGGCATAGCAGCTGGATTATTAGTATCAGTTTCAGTCCGGATGGCAAGACCTTAGCTTCTGCTAGTGATGACAGAACCATTGAACTTTGGGATGTGGCAAGTGGCAAACCACTCAAAACCCTGAGTGGGCATACCAATTTTGTCAGGCGCGTCGTATTCAGTCCGGATGGCAAGACTTTAGCTTCTGCTAGTGATGACAGAACGATTAAACTTTGGGATATGGCAAGTGGCAAACCACTCCAAACCCTGAGTGGGCATACCAATTCTGTCAATAGCGTCAGTTTCAGTCCGGATGGCAGAACTTTAGCTTCCGCCAGTGCTGACAGAACGATTAAACTTTGGGATGTCGCCACAGGTAAACAACTCCAAACCCTGAGTGGGCATAGCAATTCTGTCAATAGCGTCAGTTTCAGTCCGGATGGCAAGACTTTAGCTTCTGCTAGTAATGACAAAACGATTAAATTTTGGGATATGGCAAGTGGCAAACAACTCCAAACCCTGAGTGGGCATAGCAATTCTGTCAATAGCGTCAGTTTCAGTCCGGATGGCAAAACTTTAGCTTCTGCCAGTGCTGACAGAACGATTAAATTTTGGGATGCCGCCACTGGTAAACGACTCCAAACCCTCAATGAACATAGTGATGCTGTCACAAGCATCAGTTTCAGCCCGGATGGCAAGACTTTAGCTTCTGCTAGTTATGACCAGACCATTAAACTTTGGGATGTCGCCACAGGTAAGCTACTTCAAACTCTCTACGGACATGGGAGTATGGTCAATAGCGTCAGTTTCAGTCCCGATAACAAGACTTTAGCTTCTACTGGTGATGACAAGACCATTAAACTTTGGGATATCGCCACAGATAAACGACTCCAAACTCTTAATGGACATCAGAAGACGGTCAGTGGCGTCAGTTTCAGTCCGGATGGCAAAACTTTAGCTTCTGCTAGTTATGACAGAACGATTAAACTTTGGGATGTCGCCACAGGTAAACAACTCCAAACCCTCACTGGGCATAGCGATTATGTCAAAAGTGTCAGTTTCAGTCCGGATAGCAAGACTTTAGCTTCTGCTAGTGATGACAGAACTATTAAACTTTGGGATGTCGCCACAGGCAAAAGACTCCAAACCCTCACTGGGCATAGCGATTATGTCAATAGCGTCAGTTTCAGTCCGGATAGCAAGACTTTAGCTTCTGCTAGTGGTGATAAGACCATTAAACTTTGGGATGTTGCTACAGGTAAACAACTCCAAACCCTCACTGGGCATAGCGATTATGTCAATAGCGTCAGTTTCAGTCCAGATCGCAAGATGTTAGCTTCTGCTAGTGATGACAAGACCATTAAACTTTGGGATGTTGCTACAGACAAACTACTTCAAACCCTCTACGAGCATAGCAGTACGGTCAAAAGTATTAGTTTCAGTCCGGATGGCAAAACTTTAGCTTCTGCTAGTTCTGACAGCACCGTCAAACTCTTAGATGTTGCTACAGGTAAACTACTTCAAACCCTCATTGGGCATGGTAGTTGGGTTGAGGGTGTTAGTTTCAGTCCGGATGGCAAAACTTTAGCTTCTGCTGGTGATGACAGAACTATTAAACTTTGGGATGTCGCCACAGGCAAAGACCTTCAAACTCTTAAATTACATAACAATGTGGTCACAAGCGTCAGTTTCAGTCCGGATGGCAAGACTTTAGCTTCTGCTAGTGCGGACAAAACAGTGATTTTATGGAATTTTAATTTGGCAGATTTATTGATCAGTAGTTGTAATTGGCTCAATAAATACTTAGCTACCCATCCTGAAATGCTGGAAGAACTCAAGGAATGCCAAACTGAGTCTATCTTAGTGAAAGCTGCTCCAGCATTGGTTGCACGAGGTGAGGAACTAGCGCAAAATGGTAATATTAATGCTGCCGTTAATAAGTTCCGCAAAGCACAAACGTGGAATCCTAGTTTAAAATTTGACCCAAAGGCAAAAGCACAAGAGTTTGCAAACAAAGGACAAGCTGAGCGCTTGGTTATGGAAGGAAAAAATCTTGCAACAGAAGGTAAAGTAAAAGAAGCCATCGCAAACTACCAGAAAGCCCAGAAGCTAGATCTGAAAGTTGAAATTGATGCTGAGTCTTGGGCATTACTCTGCGGATACGGTAGCCTGCATCGCCATGCAGCTGATGTCATGTTTGCCTGTGAAAAAGCGGTGCAGCTTGCTCCTGATAATGGCTATATTCGCGGTAACCGTGGGCTTGCAAGGTCGCTGACAGGTAACACTCAAGGAGCAATTGAGGATTTTGAGGCATACATTGCCCAGATTGATGATAAGAAATGGAAATCAAAAGTGCAAGGTTGGGTGAAGGATTTACGCGCTGGGAAAAATCCGTTTACAGATGCAGAGTTGAAGAAGTTGCTGCAGCAGTGAGCGATAAGGGCGTGAGCGTATTGCACTCAATTGAAATCAGCTATAGCCCTGTTCTGTCACTCTCCGAAAACATTTACCATTTTTGAATTCTAGAGCTTTTATTTGGTAAGGGATCGCACAATTTTTTTCTAATAATAAAGACCACACCCATTTTTTTCTAATAGGATAGCTTGTATTGTTTGCCTGATAAGCCTTCCAGAGATTGCTCACCCGGAAAGTGACAGAAGAGGGATAGGAATCCGGTTTGATTTCTGAATTGACTCGTGGAGGTAGGGAACAGGGAACAGAAAGTGTACCTCGCTTTGTCAAAAATCAAATATGAGTCCTATATTACCAGCACTAATTCTCTTAATTTTAAATTTTGAATTTTGTAATTTTGAATTTTGAATTGTTTCCCCCTGGCTTGTTGAACCAGGAGTATTGTGAGAAAAATAAACCATCCGCTTACAACCGCTGAAGCAAGTTTAAACCGTGAGTATCAGTTCCACAGGTGTTCAAAAGACTATATTCATCAGCCAATTGTTGCACCTGCATCGATTCTCTAGCACTTGGTTTCCAAGGGTTGGGGTTGTTGTAGGCGTAAAAAGTTTCAACGCCATCAATCCCGGCTTCTGCAGCAGCGGGAATTAATTCAAAGTGCGATCGCCTGTAACGAACTGGATGAGCGAGTACTGCTAACCCTCCTGCATTTTGAATTGCAGAAATGACGTTAGCTGCTTGATACTCTTGCCCTGTGGTAGCTCTTCTTTGAATGTAAGGTTTTATGCTGGGGTGTTCTGGCTCAAAAGCATAACCCAAAATATGAACTTCAATATTTAAAAGGTTGGCATTAATTTCTACGCCAGTCCACAGAATGGGAGCGTTTGCACCAGGGTTCTTCCACCTCCAGTTTTCTAACCAGCTTTGAGCCGCCTGGTAGCCGCCTATACCATGATGGTCAGTAATTGCAAGACCTTTTAAACCAATGGCGATCGCTTGTTCCATCAATGCGATCGGTTGCAACCTGCCATCAGAGTGGACAGTATGCATATGAAAGTTAAAATAGGTTGGGCAACTTTTTGCATCAATGGTCTGGAAGACTTGCTTTAATTCTTCTCTTGAAGTAACATTTTCAACGATTTTGACAGTCATAACCCCCTCGTTTGCAAAATACGTGATTGATTTTTTACACAAAAACAAATGACACTAATAGCCCAGACTGCACCAGCACCGTTGTTAAGTGTTGGTTGCTACTTTCTGGGCATCATTGGCAAAATTTTTCAATATGTTAAAACTACGTTAGCAAATTTAAAGGCTAGCGGTCATGCGTATTTTTGATTTGTTCTATAAGCAAAAGTCAGAAATATTGCTTCAAATCTCCGTTTAATCAACATTTACTAAAAACAGCAGAGATTAAGAAAATATTAAAAATAGGACAAATCAACATATTTTCAGACAAAAAATAAATATTTTATATTGTATAAATATTGTCACCTATATTGGTAATCCAATTAATTCGCCGGAGCCAGCGATCACATTACCAATTGTAAAAGCTGTAACGTTTTGTAACTTCATATACGTTATGACTTGCTCTGCTTGATCGGGAGGTACTATTAATACAAATCCCACTCCCATGTTGAAAGTGTTATACATTGCTTGGGGACTGACAGAACCAGTTTCTGCCAACCACTGAAACACAGGTGGAATAACCCAGCTTTGAGAGTTTATTTGCACAGCTTGATTTTTACCCAAACAACGGGGCAAGTTTTCTGGTAAACCTCCACCCGTGATGTGAGCCATACCGTGAATTTCTAACCCTGCTTGACGTGCGCTCAGTAGAGGTTTAACGTAAATACGCGTGGGTGAGAGGAAAACTTCTCCTAATGTTTTACCAGCAAATATTTCTAAATTATCACTCCAGGAAAATCCTTTTTCGCTGACAATTTTCCTCACCAAACTAAAGCCATTGCTATGTACACCAGCGCTAGGGAGTGCGATCGCCACATCTCCCACTTGTACCTGGGAACCGTCCAGCATTTGGCTTCTTTCGACAATCCCCACACAGAACCCAGCCAAATCATACTCACCCGCTTGATAAAAACCGGGCATTTCTGCAGTTTCTCCTCCCAGCAAAGCGCAACCCGCCTGCTGACACCCAGAGGCTATACCTGCAACCACTTGAGTCAGCTGCTCTTTCTCTAACTGACCTGTTGCCAGATAATCTAAAAAGAATAGCGGTTCTGCGCCAGATGTCAGCACATCGTTGACGCACATGGCTACCAAATCAATTCCAACGCTGTTGTGACAGTTGAGAGTATGAGCGATTTTTAACTTAGTACCTACACCATCAGTTCCAGAAACCAAAACAGGTTCCTTATAACCACTTGGTAGTTGAAAGCAGCCACTAAAGCCACCCAGTCCACCAATAACTTCTGGTCTAAAAGTGCTGTGAACCAAATTACGAATTTGATTTACAAACTCTCGTCCAGCCTCAACGTCCACTCCTGCATCTTTGTAATCCATCAGTTAAAACATCGCGATCAATTGAAGTAGCTAAAGTTTACAGTCAATCGTCCAAAATGAGTCCAATATTTTTTACCAATGACTGATAACTTCAAAATACCTGATCTTCTATACCGCGCCACCATTCCCCCAAGTTCATCATATCTTGGTGAATGTCTGCTAACTGATGAAAATACTCATTGTCTGAAAGTGTCGCTCGACGTTCTTGAAGTTTCTTGAGTCGCAATTGCACCAATAGCCAAGGTTTGCTGATACTATCAGTTGCTTCCATGTATTGCGCTAGTTCAGTACTATTCATATGCCTTTTAAAATTGTAAATTTTTGATGAGGTTTTCTAAAAAACAGCTAGGAACTTGGTTCCTGGCTCATAGCTTAAGTCTACTCAAGTAGACTAAAAACCAAGTTACCTAAAGAATTTAGTCCTATGCGCGATGACTTGAGCTATTAGCCTAGGGTTTTAAACCCTAGGCGGTTGTTGAGACTGATGCAAGATCTCAGTTAAAACAAACTCAAGCTATGCAAGAGAAACTTATTGGCAGACGAGTATTGCCTGCTTATTTACCTGCTTTGGCGTACTGTTCGCCCACAAAGTCCCAGTTAATCAGCTCGTTTAGGAAAGTTTCCAGGTAATCTGGACGACGATTTTGGTAATCCAGATAGTAGGCGTGTTCCCAAACATCAGCGGTTAACAAAGGAGTTTGACCGTTGGTGATCGGGTTAGCAGCGTTTGGTGTTTTCACAACCTTCAGTCCACCGTTATCCACCACCAGCCAAGCGTAACCACTGCCAAACTGGGTTGCACCAGCTTCTTTGAATTGTTTTTTGAATTCATCTAAGCTACCAAAGCTGGCATTGATTTTTTCAGCGAGTTCCCCACTGGGTTTACCAGCGCCTTTTTTCAAGCCGTTCCAGTAGAAGGTGTGATTCCACACCTGCGCCGCATTGTTGAAGATACCAGTTTTCGATGAATCATTGGCAGTTGCCAAAATGATTTCTTCCAATGACTTAGTGGCAAGTTCTGTACCTTGAACAAGTTTGTTGAGGTTATCAACGTAAGTCTTGTGGTGTTTGTCGTGATGGAACTTTAGAGTGTCACTTGAAATCAATGGAGACAGAGCGTCGTAATCGTATGGTAATGGGGGAAGTTCAAATGTCATTGTGTGAATCCTCTCTTAAGGGTTTTTCAGTTTAGAGCTTATGAGGTAGCTCTGGAAAAACATACTTGTGCTTAGCAGTTCTCAGAGCTTAGCACTCTGTGATAAAACTTAAACAGTTTGATTCTACTAATAAATGTGGCACCAATAGCCTCATGCATAAGTAGGATATGTTCGAGATTGCGAATCACCCCCAGGAACAGTCAACGTTACCTAATGACTGGAAGCTTCTAAAAAGTGACGTTAGAATCACAAACAAGGTTTGAATCAGAAAGATAACAACTATGAAGACTGCTGAAAAATTGGCTGCGGGTTGGCTACTGACACTCGGATTCATGTTTTTGTCGCTATCAGCCTCTGCTGTAATGCAGAAAAATGCTATGGAGAGGCCTATCGAACCAAGTCTAAGACCGGTTGTCGCTCTTGATGATTTTCCTAATGACGCTGCCGTTAATGTACTTGATAATACTGCTTTAAATGGTCTAATTTTCGGCGTTCCTACCTCAGTATTAGGAGTATGGTTAGCATTGGGCGTATATCGTAAAAGTCGGGATGAAACGAAGGCGATTAAGGCACAGACAAATGACCAGCTGCAATCCACCTTCTATCGTATGATTCAAGAAAATAATGGACGTATTACTCTTGTGGGTTTTGCAATGCAGTTACAATTGCCACCAGCAACTGCAAAGCAATATTTAGACGAGCAAGCTAAAGTATTTAATGCTAATTTTAAAGTAAACGAAGAAGGGGGAGTCTCTTACCATTTTGATGTTTAAAGAACAAACTGGCTCAAGAGTGTAACTCATGGCACGAATTTTTTTGAGTTTAGCAGCGATCTTAGCTGGTTTATCAGTCGCAGCAGGTGCATTTGGTTCCCATGCATTGCGAGAGAAAATCAGCGATCGCTCCCTAGAAATTTTTGAAGTCGGCGCTCGTTATCAGATGTATCATGCCTTAGCACTGTTGGTGGTGGCACTACTCCTCAGTCGCATCGAGTCACCTCCAGCTACTATGATCGCAAGCGGATGGCTGTTTATCATTGGTATCGTCATCTTTTCAGGGAGCTTATATGCTTTGAGCTTAAGCGGTGTTAAATCTTTAGGAGCGATCGCTCCATTGGGAGGAGCGGCGTTTCTTGCAGGTTGGGGCGCTTTAGCTTTTGCTGCTTGGAGTTTGAAGTAATCAAAGGTTCGCCGATTTTTTTTGAGAGTTAGGAAAATCGATAAATCTAGTTTTCATCAGGGTTTGAGATATGCGACGTCATATTACTCTTGAGGCAATACCTTGGTTTAGAACTTAATAGCTTCTTCAACGCTGTCCTGCTCATTCTTTCGTTCCGTACTTTTTCTCAGTCCCTAGAAAATGAGCGATCGCTGACTTAAATCTATACTCAAACAAAAAACGAAACGTTCCTCAGCGTTTCGTTTTTTGTCAATCTGGGTGTTCGGTAGTCGGTCAATTCAATAGACTTCGTGGCAGTTGTTGGGAACAGGGAACGCTTAACAGGTGAGACCAGCCCCCGTCTTGGCGGTCTCCGTCACGTTAGCGTAGCGTCTCCGCAGGAGATTGGGGGACTGGCGAACCCGAAGGGGAACAGAACCTCATAAAATCTCACTTTTGCAAGAGGTCTAATCTTTAGAAGTAGACCGACTGGAAAGAACCCAGATCAGTCAAGATTAACTAGTTTTGTTTCAAAGTTTATCGTAAAGGTCGTCCCGTCCCAGCTTAAAGGGCGCAGCACAAGGCTCGGGTCGGTTTTTTTATGTTTACTCCTTGACTGTGACACCAAAGTATGAGTGCAAGTTAATGTTAATTTATGTAAACTAAAGTAGTGGGGAATACAATTTTTGTAGTCTGAGGAGGAAGACGGTGATTATAGCAGGAATTCATCTACCATTGCTGAGATTCTCACGCTCAAAACTTAATCTCTTCTACACAAGCAAATATCCTAATTATGTGCCGATTACTTGGTTACCTCGGTTCACCTGTTTCTTTGGAAACTCTGTTGTACAAGCCTGAATACTCGCTTATCGTTCAAAGCGATCAACCCCGTGAAATGCTATCTGAGGAGGTGAATGTTGATGGCTTTGGTGTTGGTTGGTATGATTCTCAAAAAGAAACTGAACCATTTACTTACAAAAGTACACTGCCGATTCGGAATGAAATTAATCTGCCAAACCTCAGTCGTTACGTTCAGTCAGGGTGTGTGCTAGCTTATGTTCGCAGCGTTACATCTGGTCAAGTACTCGATTTAAGTAACTGTCAACCCTATGACTACCAGAGTCTGCTTTTCATTCATAATGGTGCAATTGACAACTTTCGGCAGACACTCTACAGACCTATACGCAAGGTGTTAAGCGATGAAATTTACCAATGGATAGAAGGAACGACAGATTCAGAACATATTTTTGCTTTGCTGTTAAACCACTGGCAAGCTAACCCTGGTAAAAGCCTAGAGCAGGCTTTACATGTAACGTTGCTTGAGCTTCAACAGTTAGCGCAAAATTATCAAACCAATATTTCAGCTAATGTAGTCATCAGTGACGGACATCGCCTCATTGCTTCGCGCTTTAGCACAAAATCACCTGCTCCTTCGCTGTACACGATAGCTGATGATCCAAATTCCCCTAAATCTGTAATCATTGCGTCAGAACCAATGTTTGCAGGAAATTGGATTTCATGCCCTGAGAATAGCATCATCAGTGTGGGACAAGACTGTGATATCAGAATTGAGCACATCTAATAGCGCTGTTGCGATCGTTAAAAGTGAGGCAGCGCCAGGGTGAACCAGCGCGGGGCTGGCGCAGCAACGCATTGGCTCCCCATGTTAGCAAAGCGACGAGCCGTAGGCTGCGACGAGCGTTCCGCGTAAGCGCAAAGCGCACGCCGAAGGCGAACGCGTAAGCGTGTCCCTTAGGGACTTACGCTTTGCGTGCCTGTTAGGCACAGCCGTGGCGTTAGCCATCGGGCATAAGTGTAAAAAAGCTTACATCATAAGCTTTTTGTTAATTTGAAATGGTGAACCAGCGCTGCAGGAGGGTTTCCCGACCTAGGCGACTGGTGAACCCGAAGGGTAGCTTTATCAGTTATCAGTTACCAGTTACCAGTGATCAATTGTTCCTTGTTCACTGTTCACTGTTCACTGTTCACTGTTCACTGTTTAAATTGGTGCGCCCGACGTACTAGTAGCTTGACTTTAGCAGTCGCAACCCAACATCAGTCTCCAGCATTTCCAACCCTTATTAATGAAATGCTGTACTAAACCACCTCACGTTTTAAGATTTACTTATCTTATGACTTGTAACCCTCAACTTGGGTTACTATGCCGTAAAAACCTACTGCAGCCTTCAAATGAGAGTCGCTCAATTTTTTGGTCGTATAAAGTTATTAGCTGCTGCACTCATCCTGCTAACTATTTTTGGATGTACGTCAACATTAAAAAAGCAAACACCGACACCAACGCAGTCACCAACGCAGTCACCAACATTACAGAAGCCACGACGACCGACACTCAAGGTTACAACAACTACCAAAGGCTCAACCAGTATACATCTGGCCTTGGGGAATCCCAGTGGTGCTGTAGCAAGTGTTGCCAATCCCGATAATTATCTGTTGATTAAGCCCCAGTATGCATTATCTTACAACCGCAGCAAAGGAATTGCCAACTGGGCATCCTGGGAACTTAATAAATCATGGTTGGGAACGACAGACCGTCAAGATAACTTTCGTCCTGATGATGCATTGCCGAAAGGATGGCAACAGGTCACTTCCAGTGATTACAGTGGTTCTGGCTACGATAGAGGTCATCTTGTGCCGTCAGCTGATCGCACCAAGTCTGATGAAGATAACTCTGCCACCTTTTTAATGACCAACATGTTGCCAGAAACGCCAGACAATAATCGACGCACCTGGGAAGGTTTGGAAAGCTATTGTCGAGATCTGGTAAAACAAGGCAAAGAACTTTATATTATTGCCGGACCCTACGGACGCCAAAAGCAACTTCTCAAAGGTAAGGTAGTAATTCCTCAGACAACCTGGAAAGTTGTTTTCGTATTAGACCGCCCTGGTACTGGTGTTAGTGGTGTTACTCAAAACACTCGTGCCATTGCTGTTAATGTACCTAATAAACAGGGAATTAACCCAGACTGGAGAACTTATAGAGTTAGTGTTAAGAAAATAGAAGGATTAACAGGTTATAACTTTCTTTCTAATGTTCCTACAGTTGTCCAGGATGTGATTGAGAAAAAAATCGATACAGATTCTAATATTTCACAGCAATCTAGTCCAAAAAGTGCACCTGTACTGCTAAATTCTAGAAAATCAACGGAAAAAACTACGAAAAAGACTACAACAGCTACAAAACAAACTCGTGATTGCAGTCCAGATTCCCCCATCCGTGATAAGTTGGGAGTTTGTAAAAAACCGGTGAAAAAATAGGCGATTTTACCCGTACTAACTCGTTCAGCTTTATTATGTTCTGATGCCTCAAAGTTACATAATAGACTGCAATTTAGTATGACCGAAACAATTTTAGATTTTAAATTTTAGATTTTAAATTGGGGAGCCAATAC
>NZ_JCACKO010000031.1:0-50486 GCF_059505445.1 Brasilonema angustatum
TCTCAACAACTTGGCATTGTTGTACGATTCCCAAGGACGGTACGATGAGGCGGAACCGTTGTACAACCAAGGACTGCAAATCTATCTGAAGGTGCTCGGAGAAGAACATCCCGAAACAGCCAAAAGTCTCAACAGCTTGGCAGGATTGTACAAATCCCAAGGACGGTACGATGAGGCGGAACCGTTGTACAACCAAGGACTGCAAATTTTTTTGAAGGCGCTCGGAGCTGAACATCCCCACACAGGCAGGAATCTCAACAACTTGGCAGGATTGTATGAATCCCAAGGACGGTACGATGAAGCCGAACCGTTGTACAACCAAGCCCTGCAAATCCGTTTGAAGGTACTCGGAGCTGAACACCCCGACACAGCCATCAGTCTCAACAGCTTGGCAGGATTGTACAAATCCCAAGGACGGTACGATGAGGCGGAACCCCTGTTCAACCAAGCGCTGCAAATCCGGCTCAAGATGCTGGGGGAAGAACACCCCCACACTAAGGAAACGGAAAGCAACCTCAGTCGCCTACGCGATGAAATGGCAAAATGATATTTCGCCCAAGAACGCTGTATATCTTCTTTTTTCTTCCTTCGCGTTCTTCTCTTCGAGACGGCTTCCGCCGAACGCGTCTTCGCGGTTTTTTAAATAGATATTCTTTAGGCGGGAAGCGAGTAGAGGTGGTGCGTTTGATTTCGCGTTTTTCTTCTTCTCGCAGACGGCGATCGCCTAATTCTAATTTTTCCTATACTCCCTAGCATTAATCCCATCCCCAACAACATTATCCCAAGCGGCAATTTCAGCTTGATACTCTGAATCTTGTGCATCCTGCTTGAGGGCTGCAATCATTTCTGCTGACAAAATCTGACGGCGGTGTTCTGTCACCAGCGCATTAATATAACCACTGCGGTTGCCCTGTGCCTGCTGATCTATAAACTGGAGAATGTCTTCTTCTAAGGTTATTGTGACTTTGATCATCAGTATTACGCAGGCGCTATAAAAAAAAGGGGGTTGCGATTGCTTCCCTATGCCCTCCGGGCACGCTGCGCTAACGGTCGCAATGACTATAGTTAGGTTATTCGTACCTAGGGGAATCTTAAAAGCCCCCTTTTTAAGGGGGTTGGGGGATCTCTTTTGCGTAAGTTTTACCTAAGTTTTCATAAATACACAAACACGCTGTAGAGACGTAGCCCTTCGGGTTCGGCAGTTGCTTCAAGTCGGGGAACCCGCCCAACGCACTGCCTCACACGCTACGTCTCTACATTTTGACGCGAGATTTCAAGCAGAATTATTTTTTCTTCTTAGGCTTGGGAGCAGTGCTCTTAGAAGTGGTGCTAGAACTAGCGCGTCGCATTTCGCGTTTTTCATCTTCTCGCAGACGGCGATCGCGCCAACCTGCCAGCGTCAAATAACCAACGCCTCCCGTAACTGCTACAAGCAGCACCGCAGCAACTGAAGCCAAAATAGTCAAGAATGGAATTTCCACGATTCTCTTAGAGTCCGTTGCGGCCCCAAACTACCATTGAAATTGACCAAGTGAAAACAACAAGTAAAGCAACCCAGCCGAGTGTCAAAATTTCCATAGTGCTACTTTTAAACTCAATCGAAAACGCCTCTAACATTAATAATACTAGAAGCCCGTTCAGAACTAAAGTTTGGATTCTTCTGTGAACAAGATTTTAGATCCTCTACTTAGGCAAGAACGCATTGAATCCCTCAAAGCTGGGATACTCGCGGGTTTGAGCCTGATGATAGCTTTTTTTCTCACTACCTTGGTGAATCATCTGGTGCTAGCAAAATATTTTGAGCGACTCGCCAGTCTGGCGATCGATTCGCTAGATTTACAATTGTTGGTCAAGCTTGGAATTGCAGTTTTTTGTGGTTTGCTTTTTGGCGTCACCTACCGCTATATCATACGCTCAGATAAAAATCCTCAATTGAAAGCTGGGGGAGTGTTAGCGTTTGGATTAGTACGCGGTTTAACCCAAGTCGATATTGGGCTGTCATATTCTAAAGATATATTGCCTTTAGTGGTTCTGGGAGTCGAAAGTATTTTGTGGTTTGTGTTGGCAGCATTTTTTCTTGATACTGCGATGCAACTCGGCTGGATTAAGCCTTTTCAATCAAATTGATGCATAAGATATATTTTTTGTCAAGAAAAGCATATGAATTTACCCAATCCTGTCAAAACCCCGTCTTTTTTACAAAAAATCCAATGGGTTGCTGATCCTGTAGGATATATGGAAAGTGCAGTTCAGGAATATCCTGACATTTTTACTGCTAAGGTAGTTGGTTTTGGAGATACCGTCGTATTCGTACAGCATCCTCAGACAATTCAGGAAATTTTAACTAATGATACAAAGAAGTTTGCTGCCTTAGGTAGAAACAACACTATTATGCTACCCTTCGTAGGTAATAATTCTATCGTGTTGCTTGAGAAAGAACGTCATAGACGACAACGACAACTATTGATGCCCCCCTTTCATGGAGAAAGAATGCGAGCCTATGGAGAATTAATTCGTCATCTTACAGAGAAAGTCTGGAGCCAATTACCACAGCAACAACCCTTTGTAGCTCGTACTGTCATGCAGGAGATATCGCTGCAAGTTATGTTACAAGTTGTCTTTGGTTTATATGAAGGAGAACGTTACCAAAAACTCAAGCATCTATTAGGATTACTGACAACAATATTAGAATCACCACTCAAGTCTAGCTTCCAATTCTTCCCCTTCCTGCAAAAAGATTTAGGTGCTTGGAGTCCTTGGGGAAGGTTTGTGCGCCAACGTCGGCAAATTGATGAATTACTTTACGCTGAAATTGCTGAACGCCGTGCACAAAGCAATCCAAATCGTATTGATATCCTCTCATTGCTGATGTCCGCACGGGATGAAGAGGATCAGCCAATGACGGATCAAGAGTTGCGTGATGAGATGATAACTCTACTGTTATCTGGAATGGAAACCACAGCATCAGCAATGGCTTGGGGATTATATTGGATTCA
The DNA here is from genome assembly GCF_059505445.1 of Brasilonema angustatum. Classification (NCBI taxonomy): domain Bacteria; kingdom Bacillati; phylum Cyanobacteriota; class Cyanophyceae; order Nostocales; family Scytonemataceae; genus Brasilonema; species Brasilonema angustatum. The sequence goes on from NZ_JCACKO010000031.1 coordinate 2,997, forward strand.
TCGATTGCCACAAGTTCGTGAAAAACTGCTCCAAGAACTGGATACTCTAGGTCCTTCACCAGATCCGATGAGCGTTGTCCGACTACCTTATCTAAGCGCAGTCTGTAATGAGACTTTGCGTATTTCTCCTATTGTAATTTTGACTTTACCCAGAGTCGTGCAAGAACCCTGCGTACTACTGGGACATCAGTTAGAACCTGATACTATCGTCCTTGGCTGCATGTACCTCACACATCAACGCGAGGATTTATACCCACAGCCCAAGCAGTTTAAACCAGAGCGCTTTTTGGAATGCCAATTTTCTCCTTATGAATTTATGCCTTTTGGGGGTGGTGTCCGTCGCTGTATTGGTGAAGCTTTGGCTGTGTTTGAAATGAAGCTTGTTTTGGCAACTATCGTGTCACACTATCAGCTTGCACTCACTACCAATCAACCAGAACAACCTCAAAGACGAGGAGTAACCCTTGCTCCTAGCGGTAAAGTCAAGATGATGATAACAGGATAACGGAAGTTTCAAGAGTCTCCAAAAGTAGCAGCAAGTGTTTAAATTCAAAGGGGTGTAGGGGAATAGGGGTGTAGGGGAGCCAGTGCCTCACCCCGGTGCTCCCCCACAGCTTTACAACGCCAGATGCCTCAAGTCGGGAAACCCGCCCACGGCACTGGCTCCCCTTACACCCTTACACCCCTGGATTAAGCCTTTTCAATAAAATTGATGCATAAAATATATATATTGTCAATATAAGCATATGAATCTACCCAATCCTGTCAAAACCCCGTCTTTTTTACAACAAATCCAATGGATTGTTCAACCTATAGGATATATGGAAAGCGCGGCTCAACAATATCCTGACATTTTTAGTACTGCGGTAGCTCCTTCTAGGGATGCTTTAGTATTTGTGAACCATCCCCAAGCAATTCAAGAAATTTTCACCAGCGATAGAAAGAAGTTTGCAGCCCTGAGTCGGGAGAACAAAATTTTGCAACCCTTAATAGGGGATAGTTCAGTCATTATGTTGGACGGCGATCGCCACAAACGACAACGCCAACTCCTAATGCCCCCCTTTCATGGGGAACGGATGCGAGCCTACGGTGAAATAATTCGCAATATAACTGAAAAAGTCTTTAGTCAGCTACCACACAATAAACCTTTGTCGATTCGGACACCAATGCAGGAAATTTCCTTGCAAGTCATTTTACAGGCTGTCTTTGGCTTATATGAGGGAGAACGTTGCCAACAACTCAAGCACTTATTCAGTGAAATGTTGGAGGTTTTTCAGTCACCACTCAGTTTTAGCTTCTTACTTTTTCCGTTTCTGCAAAAAGATTTAGGGGCTTGGAGTCCTTGGGGAAGGTTTTTGCACAAACGTCAGCAAATTGATGAATTGCTTTACGCTGAAATTGCTGAACGGCGTGCACAACATGATCCAAATCGCATCGATATCCTCTCATTGTTAATGTCAGCACGTGATCAAGAAGGTAAACCGCTGACGGATAAAGAGTTACGTGATGAGTTAATGACTTTGTTGTTTGCTGGACATGAAACCACAGCAACAGCAATGGCTTGGGCATTGTATTGGATTCACCATTTGCCGCAAGTTGGTGAAAAACTCCTCCAAGAACTGAGTACCCTCGGCGACACCCCAAATCTCATAGACATTGCACGACTCCCTTATCTAAGTGCTGTTTGCAATGAAAGCTTGCGTATTTACCCTGTTGGATTCTTGACCTTTGGTAGAGTCGTGCAAGAACCCGTTGAGCTACTGGGACATCACTTAGAGCCTGACATGGCAGTGTACGGCTGCACTTATCTTTTGCATCATCGTGAAGATTTATACCCACAGCCTAACCAGTTTAAGCCAGAGCGCTTTTTGCAACGCCAATTTTCGCCCTATGAATTTATGCCTTTTGGGGGTGGTGCCCGTCGCTGTATTGGTGAGGCTTTGGCTGTGTTTGAAATGAAGCTTGTTTTAGCAACTATCGTGTCACGCTATCAGCTTGCACTCACTACCAATCAAGCAGAACAACCTCAACGACGAGGAGTCACCCTTGCTCCTAGTGGTAAAGTCAAGGTGATTATTACAGGAGAACGGAAGTATCAAGAGTCTCCAAAAGTAGCAGCAAGTGTTTAGAGTAAGTAAGCATGACTTTAGCACTTGGCATGATTGAAGTTTATGGCGTTCCTACAGCAGTAGAAGCGGGGGACGCGATGTGTAAAGCTGCCCGTATCACTCTTGTTGGGTATGAAAATACTGATTTAGGGCGAATTACTGTGCTTATCCGGGGAGCAGTAGGTGAGGTTAATGTTGCGATCGCAGCAGGACTTGAGGCGATTCCGCGAGTGAATGGTGGTGAGGTGCTTTCTCATCATATAATTCCTCGTCCCCATGAAAATTTAGAATATGTTTTGCCGATTTATCAATCAGTAAATATTGAGCAATTCAATTCTGATATCCGATTTCCACCACCATTGTCGGCGTAAAAACTATTGAGTATGTGGGGGTGTTGAGTTTGTATTGTTCCTAAGTTTAAAAGACAGTCCGCAAATCGAGAATAAAACCAGGTAAAATATCTTCACCTGATAGTTCGGTTGGTGATTCTAAAACTTCTACTGCTTGCCCCAAACGGTATATTTCTACTCGGCGTGTTTTCCTATCAATTAACCAGCCGAGTTTAACTTCATTTTCCATGTATTCTTGCATTTTTTCTTGAGTTTTTTGTAAATTATCAGACGGTGACATTAACTCTAAAACAAAATCTGGGACGATGGGAGGGAATTTCTCTTTTTGTTCAGAGGTAAGCAAATCCCATCTTTCTTGTCTTATCCAAGTCACATCAGGAGAACGATTAGCACCATTAGGAAGTTTAAAGCCAGTTGAAGAATCAAAAACTTTTCCAAGCTTTGTTTGACGATTCCAAATCACAAAATCAGCATTAATTTCTGAGTTATGGCTTCCTGTTTGTCCTCCTGTTGGGGGCATGATAATAAGTTCTCCCTTGGCGCTTCTTTCAAATTTGATATCAGGGTTTTTTTGACAAAGTTGATAAAATTGCTCGTCGGTTAATTCAATAACAGGTTTGAGGTCGATGGTAATAGTGTTCATAAGAAGTGAGGAGTTAAAAAATGCAATAGTGCTCAACAATTAGCTGCGACTTAAACTTATATCTTGCACCTGAGAAAACAAATTTCAATAATCTAAACATATTATTTGTCTCCGTTCTCGTCCGCCTAGGACTGTAAGTCCCAGGCTCATAGCCAAAGTCCATTAAAATGGACTAAAAGCAGAACGTTTATTGAGTATATTTCAACACTATTTTATCTAAGCATTAGTAGTTTACTTGTAATGGTGCAAGATTTCAGTCAACCTACTTCAATGGAATAAAACCTACTCGTTGGACAATCTGTTGTCCACCAGGGGAGATAGCAAAATCAATAAATTGTTTTGCACCGGGACTGGTTTTACGCGGTACGACTAAATAAACGACTCGACTAATAGGATAAGTACTATTTTTAATTGCAGCTTGATCAGTAGGAGAAATTCCATTTACAGAAACAATACGAACCGTTTTTTGATTTTCTAACTGGGAAACTGTGCTGTAAGTGATGCCATTATCACCTAACTCACGTAATAGCGCAGTCGTTTCATCTTTCTTGATTGTGGTGAAATTTGTACTATCAGGTGCAAAAGATTCCTCCAACAGCACAACTTCCTGAAAGAATGTATATGTACCACTATCTGGAGAGCGGTTAATAACTTTTATTGGTAGGTTAGGACCTCCTACTTGTGACCAGTTAGTGATTTTTCCTTGAAAAATTCCCTTCAACTGTTCTATAGTCAATTCCCCCTTATACGGGTTGTTGACGCCTACTGCGACAGCCAAAGCATCGCGGGCAATTGGAACTTGCACGAGTCCAGCCTGTGCTTCATCAGCCTTTAGGGGACGTGAACTAGCAGCCATCAACACTTTGCCGTCTCTCAAGTTTTGAATCCCTTTATTAGTGCCATTGGGACTACCATTTGGTAAACCATAAGTTGTGGGCAAGGAAGGATTTACCGGATTAAACGCAATTTGCAGCTGCTTGATCAAAGCGACTATTGTGACGCTACCATCAATTGTGAGCACGCTTGAGTTGGGCAGACTGGTATCCAAGCTTGATGTGTCAAAAGCTTGAACTGTACTGGGTGTCGCAGTTTGCTGTCCAGAAGAATTAACAGAGGGCTGAGTCTGTTGGTTGGATGCAAAAGGCAAGCTATTTCGGAAGAACCACACACCAAACCCTAAAAGCCCTAGAGTGACGAGCAGAGATAGCACCAAAGTGAATGTTTCTTTACTGTTGCTTTTATTAGCCATGAGTGATTTCAGCTATTGGACTTTGTAAATTAGTATGGTCTAGGTGGTGGTTAGTATTCCCTAGAACGCCGCTTCAGCTATCAATTGATGCGCCGAATAAACCGCTATCTCTATGCTACAGAAGTCCGTCAGTATGTGGTGCGATCGCTTCGTTGCTGCGCTCCCTTGCGATCGCTTCTTCAATCTCAATGTCTGCAAATTCATCAGATTCAAGCTTTTTGCGATATTCCTACTAAGTTAAGACGTACACGAGATTTTAGTCAATTTAAATACACAACACTCCTCTAAAAATCGCTTTGGAATATCTAGACTATCTCCCCAATGTTGATGAATGTAAGAAGCATGTAGAGATGGAAGCAAATTCCATCCTTCATCTCCTGTGGATTCTTCGGAGTCGTAGCGATAAGTTTTAAACAATGGTGAATTGGGAGTTGAGATTAAGCGGGAACGATGAAACTCATGTCCGTAAACGGTTGTACCTGCACCTACCAACAGACTATCCTGTAAAGCAACTGCTCGACGATACCCTAAGGTAAGACGCCCACCCATCACGGCTGTTGTAGGCAATACTCCTACCATTGACCAAGATTTCTCCTCAAAATCGACGATTTGCTCGCATAGATACATTAATCCGCCACATTCAGCAATGGTAGGCATTCCAGAGAGAATTGCTGTTTTGACTGCATCGCGGACGCTGTTGTTTTGGGCTAGCTGTTGGGCAAAGACTTCTGGAAAACCACCGCCAAAATACATTCCTTGCACGTCTTTTGGTAATCCAGCGTCTTCTAAAGGACTCCAAAAAACCAGTTCTGCACCTAAGTGCCGTAGCAAGTCGAGATTGTCTTGGTAGTAGAAATTGAAAGCGCGATCGCGTGCTACGGCTATTCTTACGGAAAGTGGGGAGTGAGGGAGTGAAGGAGTGAGGGAGTGAAGGAGTGAGGGAGTGAAGGAGTGAGGGAGTGAGGGAGTGGCCCAGTGAGGGAGTGAGGGAATAACTTCTCTTCCTCTTTCAGTGTTTCCCTCTCTGGTTCCCTCACTCCTCAAAAGTGGTAACAAGCGTTCCCAGTCAAAGCAAGTATTTCCCAAATGGGCGAGTCGATCAATTAAAGCCTGTAGTTGAGGAAGTTCTGCAGTTGGTACTAAACCCAGGTGTCGGTCTGGAATTGTAATATTTTCCTCACGCCGCAACACCCCAAGAATCGGTAATTGGAGAGGTTCTAGGGCATCTTTGAGAAGGGAGAGATGGCGATCGCTTCCCACTCGATTAAGTACAAGCCCAGCAATTTTGACTTTTTGGTCAAATGAGCAATAACCGTGTGCGATCGCAGCCACAGAACCAGACAACCGACTGCAATCTATCACCAATACTACAGGTAAATTTAGTAACCGCGCTATATGAGCCGTACTAGCAAAGTCATTTGCCCCTCTCCTTTCTAAAAAGAGGGGTTGGGGTGAGGTGACTCCATCAAACAGCCCCATCACTCCTTCTACTACAGCATATTCACATACTTTAAGGTGATGATAAAAACATTTGTTTACGTAATTTTCAGATGTCAGCACAGGGTCTAAATTGCGACAAGCGCGACCTGTGACGTGCTGATGAAACATCGGGTCGATGTAATCCGGACCAACCTTGAAAGATTGTACTTGTTTACTTCGTTGACACAAAGACGCCAAAAGGGTGAGCGTGACTGTCGTCTTACCCACCCCACTGCGTTCTCCTGCAATAACTAAAGCCATAAAAAAGTTAAAAGTTACCAAAAAAGAACTCAGAACACAGTTGTCAGAACTCAGAATTAATCAGGACTTACGCAAAGAAACCCGGTTTCTACCAAAAATCGTCTGTTTCGCAACCAAAGACGAACGAAGAAACCGGGTTTCTAGCAGATGGTGCGTAAGTCCTATTAATTATAAGCACAGGCTGACCCTGAGCGGCTTGCCCTGACTTGCCCTTCGCGTAGCGTGCCCGCAGGGCATAGGGAGCCGAAGGGTTTTTGAACAGTTAAATCAAGAGGATTTCATCCGTGGGGATATTCTGCGTTTTGCGTTCTTCTTAAAGCTATTGACTTTTATACAAATTTGTAATTTATTCTCATAATTATCCCCTCTCCTTGATAAGGAGAGGGGTGCCCGTAAGGGCAGGGTGAGGTCTTAACGACTAACTTTTTGCTCCCAACTTGAGTATTTGAGCTGTAAGTGCGAGACCTTCTTCAAAAAGTGCCTCATGACCCCAGCGTTGCACCTGTTGGCTAAGTAAAACTTCTGCTTTTTGCTCGGAAAGTGAAGTCACTTGTTGAAACACACCACTAGCTTGGGCACCACCTTGTGTTTCCATCCGCATACAACCACCTGTTTCTGAACAGATGAGAGTCCCGCAGTTTGCCTGTGGATTTGTGGAACTTAAACGCAGGGCAATCAAATCACCAGGAATTTCACCCGCATCACCAACTGGAACCCCTGCCAACTCTGCTTCTATTTGCCGTTGACCCTGTGCACTGAAGTTAATTTTGGTGATGTCGTAATCTCCGCTTTCTTTTTGATAGGAAACCGGATGCCATTGTAAGCGACTTGCCAGCCAACCCAAAAACATCAGTGCTTGTACGGAGTTACCTTTTTCGTAATCTATGTTAACTCTGTCGATTTCTACTAAGGCAGCACGACGTTGGGGTGGATCGTAAGCTTCGGCTGTTAATTCCTGCCATCCTGAAAGACGACGCCAGTTCAAATCAGCGAGTGGTATATCAGATTCTACCAACTGTTGCAAGTTCAGCAAATCAGTTTCTGCTTTGTTAAAGTTGCAGGAGTCTACAATCACGTTGTTGCAAACTGCCGATAGTCTCTTGAACAAACCGTTGTTAAGGTCTGGTGTTGCTTTCCACCACAGAAACTTCGGCAAGCCACCAATTAACAATGCTTGAATCATGCCACCAACCCGTTCTAAAGCAGCAGCCGTTCCTGTGAAAGTAATGTATTCACAACAAACGAGTGCACTTGCAGACTGCTTTTGAATTGGGCAGTAGGCAGAGACTTGAGCCGTTACCCCTACATCTTCGCCACCTATTGGAGACAGGGCAATAATCCGACAGGGGTTACGGATGGCAATTTCATCAGCAATTCGAGGGCTACTGGCATCTGGAGCATAAGATCCACCATTAGAACCGTTTTGGACAGTTGCCCCATTACTTTGACGTTTGGAGAATTCTTGCCGCAAGACAGCAAGCGTTTCTTCTGTTGCTATTCCCGTCTGTGTCAGGTTATAAGTTTTTTGTACTTCTCGCAACGCTGCTTGTGTTTGGGGACCGAGAATACCATCAATAGGACCTTTGTAAAGTCCCAAACCAGCCAATAGATACTGGGTTTCCTCGGGTTCGTAAACAACCAAAGTAAATGTTGTGGCGCGAGTGGCAGCAGGAAGTGCACCGTCTTCACCTGCAATACCGTAACTTTGCCAAATCTGACTTAGTTCCGCTTCAATATCTGTCAGCGAAACATCCTTGGGAGCTTGAAGTGAGAAAATTGTAGAAGCTTGGGAAGTCATAACAATTGAAGTATGAAGTATGAAGTTATGAAGTATGAGTTGCAGAAGGATAAAGGAGAAAAATTCTATTTCTATCCCTTACCCTTCATTTTTCTATAATCTGCGCCAACGGCGACCATCTTGGTTAATTAACAACTCCGCTTCGGCTGGTTCCCAAGTGCCAGCTTCATATCGGGGAACGGACGCGGGGTCACTTGGCGTATCCCAAACGGAAAGGATCGGTGTCACCACTCGCCAAGCAGCTTCCACTTCGTCTGCCCGTGTGAATAATGTCTGGTCGCCCATCATACAATCTAAAAACAGGCGATCATAGGCATCGGAAGTTGCTTCGATACCAAAAGAACCATAAGTAAAGTCCATGTCAACGGAGCGCGTACGGAATGCCCCTCCTGGCATCTTGACCTCAAAGCGTAGAGAAATTCCTTCGTTAGGCTGAATCCGCATTGCCAAAATGTTACCAGCCATTTGTTGGGCAGCAGATGGAAACATCCGCGAAGGAACTTCACGGAAGTGTATGGAAATCTCACTGACTTTTTTTGGCATCCGCTTACCAGTACGCAAGTAGAACGGAACTCCTTGCCAGCGCCAGTTATCAACCAGAAACTTCACCGCCACGTAGGTGGGTGTTGTGGAGTTTGGAGCAACTCCTGGTTCTTCATGATAACCAGGCACGGGTTTACCCTTCATCCACCCAGCATTATACTGACCCCGTACTGCTGAACGGTGGAGATTTTGGACATCAGCTAATCGGGTGGCTTGGAGCACCTTCACTTTTTCCGTACGGATGCTCTCAGCATCTAGGGAATTGGGAGGTTCGATCGCACTCATGCAAAAAAGTTGCATTAGGTGGTTTTGCAACATATCCCGCAGTGCGCCGGAGCTTTCATAGTATCCAGCTCTGTCTTCAACTCCTACGGTTTCTGCCACAGTGATCTGAACGTGATCAACAAATTGGCGATTCCATAAGGGTTCAAAAATCGCATTGGCAAAGCGAAACACCAATAGATTCTGAACTGTTTCTTTCCCGAGGTAGTGGTCAATCCGGTAGACTTGCTGTTCTTTGCAATATTTCTGCACCACTCGGTTCAGACTTTGGGCTGATGCCAAGTCGCGGCCAAAAGGTTTTTCAATGACTAGACGATGTTTGTCGGGGTCTTCCAGCATCCCCTGTGAGCCAAGTTGCTTGATTGCTTCTGGGAAGAAATTTGGTGCCACAGACAGGTAGAACATCCGGTTTCCTCGTGTTCCCCTTTTCTCGTCTAACTCACTCAATAATTTATTGAGTTTCTGATAAGTTTCTGGCTTATCCATATCACCAGAACTGTAGAACAGACCTTGGGAGAAGTCTTGCCAGAGTTCCTCCGCACCGACACCGCCATGAGCTTCTTCCATGCCCTTGCGCATTTGTTCGCGGAAGTATTCATGGCTCCAGTCGCGACGTGCTACGCCAACAATAGTGATTTCTGGTGGAATGCGTCGTTCTTGTCGCAGTTTGTACAGTGCTGGTACGAGTTTGCGCCAAGTCAGGTCACCGGAAGCACCAAAGATAGTTATAATCTGAGGTTCCGGCATCCGTTGCTGTTGCAGACCAACCCGCAGGGGATTTTCTAGCAGACTGACCATAACAATTTTGGGGTTTGGATGTAAGATTTGCGATTAGAAATTGGGGAAATTGTCCCTTTTGGGGATTAGGGACAATAGGAATTGTTAGTCGTTAGTTGTCAACTAGTTATCAGTTATCAATTATTTGATAACTGATAACTGATAACCCTTCAGGTTCGCCCTATGGCTAACGCCACGCCTTACGGCTATCGGGGAGAACCTCCGGTTCCGCTGCGCTTTAGACCTCTGGGCGTGCGCTTTGCGCATACGCAGTCGCCTACGGAGGGAAACCCTCCTGCAGCGCTGTCTCACCAGTCGCCTAGTAGGTCGGGAGAATGCCAGGTGCTACAACGGGGGGAACCCCCCTCCGGGTTCGCCAGATGCCTACGGAGGGAAAGCCGTCATTCGCACTGGTCTCACCGCAACGCACTGGCTCCCCTCCTGCAGCGCTGGCTCACTGATAACTGTTAAGTTCTTACACAGGAGACAACTGTTTAACCTTGCTTTCCAGGGAGTTCATCAGTGATTCAAAGGGCTTGACAAACTTATCGATACCTTCAACAAGTAGTTCGTCCATCACTTTGTTGATATCGATGTTGATGTCTGGGTCTTTGAGACTTTCTATCAGTTGGTAAGCTTCTTCAGTACCTGTTTCAATGCGGCTGGCGACGTCGCAGTGGTCAGCACAAGCATCAATTGTCGCAGGTGGCAAGGTGTTGACAGTATCGGGACCAACCAGTTCATCAACATACATCACGTCGCTGTAGCTGGGGTCTTTGGTGCTGGTGCTTGCCCACAGGAGGCGCTGTACTTTTGCTCCCTTAGCTGCCAAAGCTTTCCAGCTGTCTGTCTGAATAATCTTTTTGTATTCTTGGTAAGCAATTTTCGCGTTGGCGATCGCTACTTTTCCTTTGACATCTCTAAGCTTAGCTTCTAGGGCAATGTCATCAACGCCTTTTTTCAATTTCGCGTCAATCTTACCATCAATATTGCTGTCAATTCGGCTGAGGAAGAAACTGGCGACAGAGGCAATTTTGCTAATATCCTTACCTTCGGCTGCCCGTTTTTCTAAACCACTAATGTAAGCCCAAGCTGTTTTGATGTAGCTGTCAACAGAGAACAACAGCGTAATGTTGACATTAATGCCATCAGCTATCACCTGTTCAACTGCAGGTAAACCCGCTTTTGTACCGGGAATTTTAATCATGACATTTTCCCGACCAATTTCTTGGTAATAGCGACGGGCTTCTTTGATTGTTGCCTGTGTATCATCAGAAATGCTTGGTGGAACTTCGATGCTGACGTAACCATCCAATCCATCGGTTGCATCATAAACCGGGCGTAGAATATCACAGGCGTTGCGGATATCTGCAAAAACTAGCGATTCGTAAATTTTCTCTGTTGGTAATCCAGCCTTGATTCCTGCTTCTATATCAGCGTCATAAATCGCGTTTCCGGCGATCGCTTTTTCAAAGATGGCTGGATTGGAGGTAATCCCACAGATGCCTTTATTTTCAACCTGGTCTTTGAGTTCGCCAGATTGAATAATATCACGGGTCAAATTATCCATCCAGATACTTTGACCGTAGTTTTTAATTTCCAGTAATTGATTAGTTGCCATAGCTGTATTTGTTTGACTCCTGCTTCTAATGTATCTAAGTGACGTTTGTCAAGTTGTTAGTTGTTAGTCGTTTTACTGACTGATCACGACTAACGACTAATCACTTGCTTATGCCTGAGGTGCCTACTACACCTTCAACTGCGCTTTCTACGCTCTTCTAGTGACCGTTTTGAATGAAAGACTCTACCTTTGCAACATTTTTTGGGCTTCCAATAATTAAAGGTGTGCGCTGGTGTAGTTTTTTCGCTACTACCTCTAAGATATCCATGTGTCCGGTAGTTGCGCGACCACCTGCTTGCTCAATAACAAAAGCCAAGGGAGCAGATTCATAAAGTAAGCGCAGTTTACCTTCTGGTTTCGGAAGTGTCCCTGGGTAGAGAAACACACCGCCTTGAAGCAAAATTCTGTGGATGTCACTTACCATTGCCCCACTATAGCGAGCGGTATAGCCTTCTGTTCTGTGGACATAGCGAACATATTCCCGAATCGACTCATCCCACTGCCAGAAATTGCCTTCGTTGACGCTGTATACAGGACCGTGTTCAGGAATCCGGATGTTTTCTTCAGTGAGGATAAATTCCCCTAAACTAGGGTCAAGGGTAAACGAATGAACTCCCCTACCAATAGTATAGACTAGCATTGTGCTGGGGCCATATAATATGTACCCTGCTGCAAGTTGCTGGCGTCCAGAGGATAGCAGATCAGCCGCTTCACCATTGAGGTCACTTCCTTCCTGTTGCCGAATTGAGAAAATCGACCCCAAACTGAGATTTGTATCGGTGTTGGATGATCCATCTATGGGGTCATACAAAAGAGTGTAACGACCTATGGGGCAGTTTTCCGGAATGTAGTAGGGTTTTTCCATTTCCTCGGAAGCTAGGCGACAAACTAAACCGCTTTGCTTGAAAACTGAGATAAAGACATCATTGGCATAGACATCCATCTTTTTGACGGATTCTCCCTGCACATTGACATCCCCTGTAAATCCGAGAACTCCTTCCATTAAACCTGCATGGCTGAGGCGACGAGCAATCAGTTTGCCAGCTAGGGCGATCCGATTCATGAGCGCACTCAAATCCTGTGCTTGAGGTGAGAAGCTCTGAAGTTGCTGCAGAACATGGCGGGATAATGTTGTACAATCCCGATCTAACGCCTTGTCTGCGACTTCGTTCGTATTTAACTCCAAAGATTCCGGCGCTCTGGCCATTTTTTAACCTCCCTAGAGACTAGGTGTTTTTGTGGTTCATCCCGTGTGTTGCAACTTGTGGTTGCTGCCTCTATCTTAGAAAGGTAATTTGATAACTGAAATGTGATTTTAGATAAACTAAAGAAATGAATCACCGATGGGTCTATGCAAAGCTAAGTCACTAGTCTCGAATTCTATACTTGAGTAACTCTACTCAGTCTTCCAGAGAGTTTAGATACAATAGTGTTTTTACCCCAGAATCATCACAAGATGTACTTACCTACCTGTAGAATAAAGCAAACATCTTGTGCTACGAGAGTTTTGTTTTGATGCCACTCCCAGGGTAAACTTAATAGAGTCATCAAAAAAACAAAAAACTTGCACATTTTCCACTCCTAGTGTCTTGAACGTTGCTAAGTACACTTTAGTGTTGGAAAAACCGACTCATCATGACTACTCTTTTAGAGTCACAACTCGTCGGGCATAACTTTTCACTTCATCAAATTGTTTGATTTGTATTTCTAGATATTTCAGCAATCAATAGCTTGCATAACTAGAAAAAAATCTGTTATCATGATTATTCATCGCTATTGAGACTATTATCCTTTCACCCAACTACCTCGTCGCTCCTCCTCGCGCGGTTTAGACTTATTAACCCTGAGTTGACGACCCATCCATTCAGCGCCATCTAATTGTGTAATAGCAGCATCCTCTTGGGAGTCTTCACTCATGTCTACAAAGGCAAAACCGCGCAAGCGGCCAGTTTCGCGGTCAGTAGGTAAGACAACTCTTTTGACCTCGCCATATTCTGCAAATACTACTCTTAAATCTGCTTCTGTGGCGCGGTAGGAGAGATTTCCAACGTAAATAGTCATGTGAATCACGTAAGTCGCAACGAATAGCGAATAATTCAGTGTAAACGCAGGTAAACAATTAGCAGAAACTGCTTATGCCTCGCTGCGTTCACCAATAGCAAAGAGCGTAAGTAAAGATCCAACGAAGTTGAACATTATTACGACTTCGCCAGCGGTTGGAGTGAATTTTCGCATACGCTACATATGATAACTGATTTTGTCAATTTTCTCAGTATGAGATTTTACAATCGCAGAGCAATTATAATTAGCTTAACTTATAGGTTCCAGTGCAATCTATAGTCAATCAAGTTTTGTTTAGTTTTTTTACCCGTTTATTGCAAAGATACTAAGGAAAGCTTAGTATCTTTACTGATTTAGGTGATCTATCCAGAAATATTCATATATTTGAACTTTATTCAATGCTAATCGACTGAGGACCACCAGCTTTGCCATTGTGTGCTTGAGCAGATTGAGTCGTAAAAGTCGTATAGCTACTTGAGTCGAGTTGCTCACGGAGCCAGCTTTTAACAGGATCGTCAGCGAGGTTGAGTCGTAGCAAGCCAGAAACGAAACCGCCTAGAAAAGAAAGTGGATGGTGGGTGAATTGTTGAAATATTGGTTTCAATTCATCAACGAACATGAAGGTTCTCCTATGACTCACTTAAAAATGACCTTTATTAAGGCGATCGTAACCTAAGAACTCTCCTAACTTCTAGTTGGTCGTTAGCCTCAATTTGTATTAGCCCACTTAGGTGGGCTTTGTTTTTGTAACCGAGGCTTTAGGCTGTAGGCTGATGAGAATATATTGGGTGGTGATGGAAGATTCGCCCCACAACCACCGCTTTTGTTGTCGATGCCCTTAGAAGTATCTCCACGCCTAGGCTACAAAGAGCGGTAGTTCCCATAACAGAACGGCTGGTTGCAAAACCAAGGGGAACTTCCAAGAGCAGACTCCTTGACTATTTACATCAAGGTTTGTTCAGGCATCATGCACTTATCAGAGTCGCAACCTGCTGGTCCTGCTTCGATTAAGTCGCCGAAATCGTAACGGCTTAAAACAGCATGAAAATCTTCTGTTTTGCGGTGCATTTCCACTTCTTTCATCAGCTGTTCGTACCGTTGTTTTGTTATCGGCTCAAAAGGTAAGCGAGGAAAAGTTTGAAGGTCGTCAAACCGTGCCAGAAGTGCAGCACTGATGTAGCCTTCATCATTTTTGATGGCTTCGTATATCCGAGTTCCTAAGGTTTCAACTTCATTTTCCCGTAACTCAATGGTAGCAGAGGTATTATGTGTGACATAAAATCTCTGTACCTGCATGTAGAAATCTGTTTGGGCGATCGCACTAAATTGACTGATATCTATTTTATCAGCACCTGGTAAATCAGCCCAAGATACGGCAACCGGGATTTCCACCAACCATTCACTGACTCGCGGATCAAAGGGGTCATTCAACAATGTACCGTCGTCATCTTTATCTGATTGGGAGGGTATAACGTTGTACCCATACTCAAGACAAGCCAATGCTACGGGATCATTTTTGCGACAGGTGATCCGACGTATAAATCTTTGTGCTTTGGGAGGATGCCATCCGGGGCTAGCACCTGTTAAGAGAGACTTGGTACCGCTTGGTTGAACTGTGGTGCAACGATTTGGACGTTTTAAACCGTGGCGATCGCAATAATCCCAAACAACACGATGTACAGTTTCTTTCCAAAAACTTAAGTATTCCTCCTCTTGACGCTTAAACGCCAATCCTTCGACGGTTGCAGGTCTTCCTTTTTCCCACCAGCGTAACCAATCAACCCCAAAAGCATGAACAAAGAAATCAAATAACCCAGTAAAAGAAACACCGACAATTGGGTCTAATTCGCGGCTGTACTGGTAACGGGGTTCAATAAATTTGTGATGTAGAAGCGCTGCTACAGACAAAGCACCAGCGGTGAAAGCTTCCTCCTGTTCTTTGGAGTTATTTGGATCAATTTGGTTGAGGTGAATTTCTGAGAGATTGCAATGAAAATTCGAGCCAATAATTTCCAATTTTGTTATCCTAAAGGCTTTTTATCCTTTAGTTCTGGAGGTTTCCCTCATACCCATTGCTGGGATACAACTGGTCAATTCCAGTTCAGTTCAGCATAACTTTTCTACCATTTAGTAGCCGGGGACTCGTGGGGGTATTATATTCTTTTGAATTATCAGCTTCCACTGTTGACTCAAAAGGTTCAACCCCTATGCGTTGCACTACCTTAGACTTTTACATTTTCAGGTTAGCTCAAGATTAACATACAGTTATGAATGAGTTATTTCATAGTTAGTTAATCATAGTTTAAACAATTTTCAATAACAACTAAAAACTCACCTTTTCTGCTTAGCCTTCCTTGAATTTCCCCGGTTGTTAACGTGAGGCAAAACTAACTACCACACGGGTTTAAACCGTAACGAGCCAAACGATGCTCTTGTTCACTTTCACTAATTTGAGGATAATGCTCTTGCAACCAATCTTTAGCTTGTCCCAGAGCATAAGCCTTGAGAAAATCTACTTTTTGTTCATTATTTTTCAAAAGATCACAATTAGCTCTAGCGACAGCTTCACCAGCCCATTGAATCGCGCCTTCGCCGCTGTAATACTGTTTGCGGACAGCATCAATACATTCTTCTAATGTGGGCTTTTGATGAAAAACTCTTGTATGGTTTGCCATCCTTAAAGCATCACGTTCTGGATCGATGCGCCAGTTGCCATTCTCATCTTGCTGCCAAAGATTTGCCTTAGCATCTGCAAACAAATTATCCTCATTATAACCTTGGCGCATTCCAGCTGAGCGCCTAATATTACCGGCAACAATTGTGACAGCTGCTCGATCAATTAATAAACAGCATTCAACAGAATTTAACTGTCGTCCTACAGCTTTATTTAGAATGGATGCACAATGCTCATACAGTTCTGGTAATTTTACGGGATTCGCAACTCCTCCAAAACCGTTGAGAGGTTCTCCTGCTTGACGTACGTCGCTAAGATCAACAATAACTTGAATGTCTTTTGAAAATCGTTCATCGGTTGAAAGTTCCAACAAACTTTGATAAGATTGCACCCAACCTTGACGGCTATCTCCAACGTAGATAGTGACAAGATTATTTTCTATAATGACTTCTGTCTGCTCGCGGCGCTGACTTGGTGGCGTCATACCAATTTCACCTTGCACTTGTACATGAAGGTGATTACGGATAGGGGGCAACTTGTTGATATATTGTGGTTCTAAAACGGCTCCAGTCCCGCAGCCCATCATTGCTAAATCCATCATCAACCCGAAAGCACTCCAGTCTTGCAGGTTGGTAGATGTACAGTTATAAGCCCCAGAAAAGTTTTTTTGCTCTTTGATCCAATTTGTACCGCCAACCCATAACCAACGTCCGCTGGGTAATGCTTTCAAATTTCGCTGCATCCGTTGTATGATATCAGCTTCGTGTGGAAGTAACTTCCCAAGAGTGATGACGCTATCGATAGTGCGATCGCACACCTGATCCCAAGTCTCTCTCACTCCAGCCTCTTGACGACGGCTATAGGTTCTAAAAAACACTGGATTGGCAGCTGGAGCAGTTTCTGGAAATTTTGCACCTTGGCGTTTCTTTTCAAGTTCACGAACCATAGATAATCAAGCCTTGTTGCTCACCGACATAGATTATGACTATACGCCAAGTAAATGAGAGAAGAAAGATTGAAAAATTGTAAGATTTGCGCTGTGTGCGTGGCTAGACTGATTGCACTATAATTTTCCTATGTCTAAGCCGTCACACCTTTAATTTGCACACAGTTCACAGCTAAGATCTTTGCCAGCACCCTTTTTTACTCTTTTTGAACTTTAAATTTTGAATTTTGAATTACTTCTCGCCCCTTGGCGTTCTCCTCTTGCCCGTGCCCTTCATCGTAACCGTAGCCAGCCATACTCGCGCTACTTTCAACTTGCAACAGTCCAAACTGACGGACGCCCAGCTAATCGTACTGTTGTGTTTCGGGGATTTCTAGGCGATACTAATTTGCTGAAAATTATCGTTGACACACGCAGCCAAAAATCCGACCAAATACTCCATCAACCTTGGGCAGAAGTATGCTGGTACTTTACTATTACTCGCGAACAGTTTCGCATTGCTGGAGAATTGTCTCTCATCGATGCCAATCATTCTGACTCAGAACTGCAAAAAGCTCGTCAGCAAACGTGGCAAGACCTTTCAGACAATGCTCGTGTACAATTTGCTTGGCCCCATCCTGGAAAACCTAGAGCTGATCAACAAGCTTTCTCATCTTCTGTTGCTGATCCCGCTCATCCTCCACAAAGCTTTTGCTTGTTATTGCTCGATCCAGTGAAGGTGGATCATTTAGAATTGCGTGGCGATCCCCAAAATCGTTGGTGTTATCTGAGAGATAATTCTCACAATTGGTCTACAACTGCGATTAATCCGTAAATAATTCTTGCTTTTATTGAAGTTTAATTGCTGTCGAATCGCTTCTACTTCTAGCACAGTCAAGCTAACTAAGTACAAGGCAGATACTTGCGTGTTAACTACGTCAGATATTGCTTATGTCTCATATCAAGTCCGGATGATCACTTGTCATTCTCGGCTTAATTTCGGTATTTCGTTTATAAAAAAATAAATCAATTAAAATTATATTCTTTTATTCCATCAAATTGCTGGAGATTTGAATCCGGCATCACTTTGTATTAAGAACATCATCACAAAGGTGACGGTCATCTTTTACATTAGGATTGTTGTTTAGATAATCATAAGCCCAATTACAACCATGTCTAACTAAATCATCAAAATCCATATTCCATAGTCTTACTGTGTTGTCCTCACTCCCAGAAGCAATCGTCTTACCATCCGGGCTGAATACCACACTTAAGACTATATCGCTATGCCCCTTGAAGATATGCTGTTCCTGCCCAGAGAGATTCCATAGTTTTACTGTGTTGTCCTCACTCCCAGAAGCAATCGTCTTACCATCCGGGCTGAACACCACACTATTGACTGCACTGCTATGCCCCTTAAAGGTATGCAGTAACTGTCCAGAGAGACTCCATAGTTTGACTGTCTTGTCAACACTACCAGTGGCAATCGTCTGACCATCCGGGCTGAACACCACACTATTGACTGCACTGCTATGCCCCTTAAAGGTATGCAGTAACTGTCCAGAGAGACTCCATAGTTTGACTGTCTTGTCAACACTACCAGTGGCAATCGTCTGACCATCCGGGCTGAACACCACACTTGTGACTGTAGCGCTATGCCCCTTAAGGGTATGCAGTACCAGTCCAGAGAGATTCCATAGTTTTACTGTCTTGTCATAACTACCAGTGGCAATCGTCTGACCATCCGGGCTGAACACCACACTATAGACATAACCGCTATGCCCCTTAAGGGTATGCAGTACCTGTCCAGAGAGACTCCATAGTTTGACTGTCTTGTCAACACTACCAGTGGCAATCGTCTGACCATCCGGGCTGAACACCACACTTGTGACTGTAGCGCTATGCCCCTTAAGGGTATGCAGTACCAGTCCAGAGAGATTCCATAGTTTTACTGTCTTGTCATAACTACCAGTGGCAATCGTCTGACCATCCGGGCTGAACACCACACTTGTGACTGTAGCGCTATGCCTCTTGAGGGTATGCTGTTCTTGCTGTGAGAGATTCCACAGTCTTACTGTGTTGTCAGAACTCCCAGAAGCAATCGTCTGACCATCCGGGCTGAACACCACAGTTTGGACTGCACTGCTATGCCCCTTGAGGGTATGCAGTACCTGTCCAGAGAGATTCCATAGTTTTACTGTCTTGTCCCAACTAGCACTGGCAATCGTCTGACCATCCGGGCTGAACACCGCACTTATGACTACATCGCTATGCCCCTTGAGGGATAGCAGTTCCTGCCCAGAGAGATTCCACAGTCTTACTGTCTTGTCAGAACTCCCAGAAGCAATCGTCTGACCATCCGGGCTGAACACCACACTATTGACTTGCCTGCTATGCCCCTTAAGGGTATGCAGTACCTGTCCAGAGAGATTCCATAGTTTTATTGTCTTGTCCCAACTAGCACTGGCAATCGTCTTACCATCCGGGCTGAACACCACACTTGTGACCCAATCGCTATGCCCCTTCAGGGTATGGAGTTCCTGCCCAGAGAGATTCCATAGTTTTATTGTCTTGTCAGCACTAGCAGAAGCAATCGTCTGACCATCCGGGCTGAACACCACAGTATAGACTGAACCGCTATGCCCTCTAAGGGTATGCTGTACCTGCCCAGAGAGATTCCATAGCTTCACGGTGTTGTCAGCACTAGCAGAAGCAATCGTCTTACCATCCGGGCTGAACACCACAGTATAGACTGAACCGCTATGCCCTCTAAGGGTATGCTGTACCTGCCCAGAGAGATTCCATAGCTTCACGGTGTTGTCAGCACTAGCAGAAGCAATCGTCTTACCATCCGGGCTGAACACCACACTATTGACTGTACCGCTATGCCCTTCCAATCGGTTGTGTTCTTTTACTCCGTAAACAACCTGTTGCAGTGAAGCAATTGCTTTTGTGCGCTTACCTGAATCTACAGCATCACCATATTTTTTCACATTTTTCCCAGCTTTCAACCCGGATAATAAAGCATCTAGTTCAGAACCTGAGGCAAAAAGATTTTCTGTGCTCACACTTTGAGCTAGAATCTCTTCATTTGCTGCATTTAATCGCTGTTTTTCTGCTAGGTGCCATTGCGATAAAGCAAATCCTAATAAAATCAAAACAGTAACTAAAACACTAATCAACGCATTTGTGTTACGTCGCCGCCTGCGCTCGAGTTCTTGCTGCTCTTTAAAACGCTGCTGTAAACTAGCATTAATAAAATTTTGCTCAGAGGGTGTCATTTCCTCAACTCGTTTGTGCAACCACTCTTGAGCGACACCCAATGGCACACCCCGCAACAATGCCCCAGTGTCATAGTTACTATTCTTCCACTCCACCACTGCCACTTTCAATCGTTCTTGCCAAACGCGAAACTGACGATTAGCGTTCATCCACTCTCGCAGAGTTAGCCATTCGCGGATCAGGGCTTCATGGACAACTTCTACTGTATCTTCTCCGGATTTTTCATCGTGTCCGGTGACAACCAAACGGGCTGGGTATCCTGCTAAATAACTGACTAATTCCCAGTTTTCATCTCCAACTTCTGCACGAGTGGCAATACGCCGAGTGTCTTCTGTTCCTTCTCCTGGGCGCACTAATTGCACAAAAATTCGTGGTACAATATGCCGCTGTGTTTCATCCAGTCGTTTATAAACTTCCTCGGCGTGATTAGCCAAAGCCTCCTCTACGCCGCCAATTTCTTCGTAAGCCTGATGAGTCAGCAACCCATATTTCTGTTTTGACCATAGCTCAGTTAAGGCAAACTCTAACAACGGTAAGCTTCCGGATTGTTCTTCAAAGTCATAAATAAGTTTATTTGTCAACTCTTTTTCCAGACCCACTTGCATTTGTGCTGCTGGTTCTTCAATTACTTTACGCAATTCCTGACGGCTCATTGGTCCTAAGTTCTGGACTGCTCCCTGCAAGGCATCGCTCAATGGGCGATAAGATAAGGAATGTCCGAAAAAGTCGGCTCGCAAGGTTAAAACTAGGGTAAAATTGGGAGCGCGATCGCTTGCAGTTAGCAATGCATCCAACAAAAACTGACGTTCTGACTCTGAGCTAAGGGTGTAAAGTTCTTCAAACTGGTCAGCTATTAGTAGTAAGCTATCGCCACGCTGTACAATTTTTTCTATTACTTTAGATAACGCTTTTTTGTCTTGCCGCAGCGCAATTTCTAGTTCCATTTCTAATAAGCGCTGGTTATCGTCATTATCTTGTGGGATGGGCATGTTGCCCGTCCTGTGCTGGTTCTGTGGTTCAGCCACAAAACCAGCACTGTGATCCGAAGCCTCGGTTATTAATGAATGCCACTCTGGTACGAGCGCCACTGCTAATGCTTCAATGGGATTGTTACCCGGACGAAACCAGACAATTTGCCACCGAACATTGTTTTCAAGCCGCAACTGGGGAATTAATCCAGCAAACACTACACTAGATTTACCACTTCCACTTGAACCTACCACAGCTACTAACGGCTTTGTTTTGACTGCACGGAGCAATCGTTGAGTAAACTGTTCCCGCCCTTTGAATAGGTGTGCATCTTCCTCCCGGAAGGCAAATAAACCTCGGTAGGGACAAGGGGGAATCCCACCTAACTTGAGCCAAGTCGGTGGTTCTACTGCAGGATTAATGCAAATTACAGGCAACCAAGAAGCACCAGGAAAATCATCTTCCAAACCTTGTAGCTTTCTACGTGCTTGTTGCACTGCTAAATAAAATGACAGCCGCTCAAGTGCAAAAGCCTGTAGAAAATATTTAAAAAATTCCTGTGCGACAAGATTTGGCACCGGCTCGCGCATGACAATTACGCTAGGAATATGTAAGTTCTCCAAAGCCAACGCCAATCCCAGCCCATCACAAGAATTAAATATAGCTAATTGCAAACCTTTTTCAATGGCTGCTTTGAGAGCTTCCTCTAATTGTTCAATTGTTAAGCTGTTATTTGTCTTATTCTCATTGATATAAATTCTGCCTGTTTTACCCTCAGTTCGACTGTGTCCTGCAAAAAAGAGGATATCCCAGCCTAGCACGTCCCAAAGTTGTGTGTTTAATTCCTGACGTGTGGGATTGACAATCAACACAACTTCTGCATCTGGTAAACTGAGGAGAAATCTAGTTTCTGCTTCCAAGTCGATGCCCTTGCTATTGCCCAAAACAGCTAGAATTCTAACTTTGTGGCTGTTGCGTCGTTGTGATAATTTAGCTTGTTTATACTCGGATTGACAAAGAGCCATTTCTGCCCGAGGATAATCCCGATAAAAGTCGTAGCGATGCCAGGGTAATCGCCGTAGCAAGTCATCATTGGTTTCCATCATCACCCGAATTTCTTCTCTTTGGTGTAGATGCGATCGCAGTTGGCGACTAATATTGAGATACTCATCGGAGCTTAGCCACTGGTTGATGTCTAGTTGTAGCTTGTGGCATAAATTATTAAAGTTACTAACAGAGACGTTGGTGACACTATCTGCATCAATTTCGAGTTCATCATCGTCCTCGGTTATTGAAAGTAACTGTTGGCGATCGCACAGACTCTGATAATTTGACTGCCAATTTCTACACAGTTCAACCAAATGTGGTGCTGGAGGTAAGCTGCCAAGAAACTGCTCTGGCAATAGATTACCTTCTTTCCATAACTGAGCTGTTACTCTGGGAAATCCCTGATATAAATCACCGCTTCCCATATTTATAATAACTGTCTTGCTCATTTAATAATGTATTCTTCCATCACCATTGCTCATAGATTTCTCTCTAAAGACGCAAGTTGTTACCTGCTTGTTCTTGACGCAGGATTTTGGTAATTTCCGCAATAGATTCTTCTGCACGCACTGCGACTGATGTTGAATAGAAGACTCGCTTCGCTTTTCTTAAGTCCATCAAGTTCAATGGCTTGGATCACCTTTTGACGAAGATCGTAATTGTAAGGTTTAGGCATGGGAAAGAACGATCACGGTGTCGGAATACAAACTACTTCTAGTTTATGTCTTAATCGCCTTAGCGATACGCATGATTGCGTCTGCCCTTTGGGCAATCGCACACTCATAGGTAGGCGTTTAGAAAATGTACCTATCATAGCGCTAGTCTGTGGACACAGAACTATATTAAAAAATGTAAAAACGCCTCAAATCCTTACTAATGAATGGCAGTCGCCACAACGGGGGGAACCCCAACGCCAGATCCCTAGGTCGGGAAACCCTCATCAAGGACTGGCTCCGCAAGGCGCTGCCTCCTAATGACTGCCAAAACTCGTTAACTTTATTTGTACCGACCTACTTATACGAGAATGATTAAGAACAAATAGAAGTGGCGTGACGGAGTTAGAGCAAAACGATGCAATTTAAGCAGCTTGTTCCCAGTCTATTGCTGAGTAGCGCTCTAGTAGCGTTGTTCACAACTCCTACAAGAAGCCAGGAAATATCATCAATTGCAGTTGACAAGAGCACAGCATCTGGAGAAAAAAGCGATGCACATAACGAACCCGCTCTTGGCGATGCAAAGAATCAACAACCACCATCTGCAACCAATTCTGGGTTCGTTAAACCGATAACAGAGATTCCGCGAGTCAGTGAGATAGAACGTCCAGCTAGAAGTGCCAGAATGCTGGTGCAATCGCCAACCCCACAAGCAACGCCTACTTCACGAATCGTACAAGTCAGCTTCTGTAAGGCAAATCCCACCTCTAAGGGTTTGGAACTAGTTTTGCAAACATCCTTTGCTGCTACCTTGCAACTGCAGAATCGCACTCAGGTAAATAGTAATACCTTCATCGTTGACATTCCAAATGCTCAACTGCGGTTACCAGGTGACAGACCGTTCACATTCCGATCACAAAAGCCAATTGCGGGAATTACTGAAATAACAGTCACAAACTTTGATGCCAATACTATCCGAGTCACGGTGATAGGTGAAGCAACTCCGCCAATTGTTGAGTTGTTTGACAGTCCAAAAGAAGGTCTGATATTCAGCGTGTCAACTGCTGCTTCCATTGCCCAACAACAAGGGGAAACACAACCAACTGGGCCACAAACTCAGCCACAAACTCAGCCACCGAATCAAACCCAGCCAACGAAACCTTCCTCGAATGGTGACGAACCGATTGAGTTGGTAGTAACAGGGCAGCAAGACGGATATAGTGTACCAGATGCAACAACTGCAACCAGAACCGACACCCCATTGCGTGATATTCCTCAATCAATTCAAGCCATTCCGCAAACAATCATCAAAGATCAGCAAATTACCCGGATTAGCGATGCTGCACGCAATGTCAGTGGTGTAACACTGCAAGGAGGGTTTGCGGGACTGGAAGATAATTACAACATCCGGGGATTTTTAACTTACAACAATTTGAGGGATGGTTTTTTCTCTCAGGGTCTTCCTACCCTGACAAATCCGACAAACATTGAGCGGATTGAAGTGCTTAAGGGTCCAGCTTCCGTGCTGTATGGGCAGTTTGAGCCAGGAGGGGTGGTGAATTATGTCACCAAAAAACCACTTGATTATCCCTATAACTCCGCTGAGTTTACAGCCGGAAGCTTTAGCACCTATCGTCCTTCGCTCGATTTTTCTGGACCCCTG
The DNA here is from genome assembly GCF_059505445.1 of Brasilonema angustatum. Classification (NCBI taxonomy): domain Bacteria; kingdom Bacillati; phylum Cyanobacteriota; class Cyanophyceae; order Nostocales; family Scytonemataceae; genus Brasilonema; species Brasilonema angustatum. The sequence goes on from NZ_JCACKO010000031.1 coordinate 27,382, forward strand.
AACTCAGACAAAAGTATTCTGTATCGCTTGAACGTTGCCTATGAAAACTCTGGAAGCTTCATTGACTTTGCGAATGAAAAAGTCTTTAGCATCGCCCCCGCACTCACGTTCAAACTTGGGGACGCAACCACGTTAACGTTTCAATATGAATACCTCAATGCTGATCGCACTTTCTACCATGGTTTACTACCCGATCCCAACGTTTTCAAGGTGCCGATTAGTCGCTTCTTGGGAGAGCCAGGAGATTATTACTCCTCTCAATCGCACATCATTAATTTAACTATTAATCACAGTTTTAACAAAAACCTGCGGGTTCGCAGTGCCTTTGCCGTTAAGCTGACCGATGGTGATGACTTAGCGTTTCGACCGAACTCTCTTGATCCAGACGGTCGTACTGTGTTACGACGGTATGCGGTAGATAGAAACCTTTACCGCAACTACTCCCTGCAAACGGATCTAATTGGTAACTTCAATACGGGGTCTGTGCAACATCAAGTTTTGCTGGGGTTGGAGTGGAATAAAAACCTCCAGGGCTTCGATTATCTCCGCAGTAGCGCTTCTGTGACTCCTAGTATTGATTTGTTTAATCCTGTGTATGGTGTTTCCCGACCACCAGAGTTTGATCAAGCCTCAGAGCGCGCTCACTTCGGTCGTGACACGATCGCCTTTTATCTGCAAGATCAAGTCACGCTGCTGTCAAACCTGAAGCTATTAGCGGGTGGCAGATATGACTTTATTAATCGTAAAAATACTGAACGACCACTAGATCCTAGGGGCAACAATCTGATTGGTGATGAGAGCGTTGATCGGTTCTATGATGAGGCTTTTTCACCTCGCGTTGGCATTGTTTATCAGCCGATTGAACCGATTTCAATTTATGCCAGCTACAGCCGTTCGTTTAATCCCAGTTACTCGCGGACAGTAGATAGAACTCAACTACCACCAGAACGTGGTACTCAGTATGAAGTGGGAGTCAAAGCCGAACTGATTAAAGATAGGCTATCTGCTACGTTTGCTGCCTATGATATCACCAAAGAAAACGTCGCGACAACCAATTCAAATAACTCTGACTTTTCCATTGCGGCTGGAGAAGTCAAAAGTCGCGGTTTGGAATTTGACATTTCTGGGCAGATTCTACCAGGCTGGAATGTGATTGCTTCTGCCTTTATCAACGATGCTTTTGTGAGTAAAGATAATACTTTACCAGTGGGCGACTCCCTGGTAAATGCTGCCGGTAGTGGGGCTAGTCTGTGGACAACTTATGAAATTCAAAACGGTAATTGGAAAGGATTGGGTTTTGGTGGAGGATTCTTTGTATACGGGCGATCGCGAAGCTGAACTCCCCAATACGTTTAAAATCCCCTCCTATGTGCGTGCTGATGCCACCATTTTCTACAAACGCGATAACTGGAGGGTTGGGCTGAACTTTAAGAATCTTTTTGATACTCGCTATTACGATTCTCAGGGCTACTATTACTATCTGCGTCCTGGTGCGCCTTTTACAGTCCTGGGAACAATTTCTGTGGAGTTTTGATTATTGTAAACTCGAAAATGCATTGGGACTTCCCCAGATACATCGGGGGATTTCGGGGGGTAAAAAATTCAACTTGCTTTGTGGCAATTATGAACCGGAAAAAACTACGCGATATCGTTTTTTACCTGCACCAATATATCGGTTTTTTTGTTGGACTGTTGCTAATTCTCATTGGCTTGACAGGTAGCTTGTTGGTGTTCGAGCAAGATTATTGACCATTATATGATTGCCCAACAGTATGGACATATTACTCCGCAACAGGTGCAGGTAGTATCCCCAGAAGATGTGATGAATACAATACAGGCGAAATATGCCGCGCGAAGTGATCTGCATCTTTTTCGTATTTATTTGCCAGATACTCCTTCTTCTCCCTACCTGGGACAGTTGTCAACGACTGACGATCACCGGACAGAGGTTTTTCTCAATCCTTATACAGGCAAAATTATGGGTGAGCGTATATCGGATAATACCTTAATAGGTATGATTCTTAGTCTGCACTACAGCCTGATGGCAGGTGAAACTGGAACAATAATTGTTGGCATTGCTGCCTTTTTAATGTGTATGCTGAGCATCACAGGTTTAATTCTTTGGCCTGGTTGGCGTAAGCTAATTGCAGGCTTCAAAATCAAGCTTGATGCTCATCCGCAAAGAGCGAACTTTGATATTCACAAAGTTGCTGGCATTATCGCTGTGGTGTTTATATTCTTTACTAGCTTTACGGGTTTTTGCTGGAACTTCAGCTTCACTTCGCCGATTATCTACGCCGTGACATTCACCCCACAACCATCCGAACCTGTATCTAAGCCAATTTCTGGTAAATCGACTTTAAATCTAACACAACAACTAAAAATTGCTAATGCTGCTTTGCCAGGTGCTATTACCAAAAGCATTTACTTCCCTGGTAAACCAGAAAATGCCCTACAAATTCGCATGAAGCTGCCGCAGGAAAGTTCAGATTATGGTAATAGTAATGTTTATCTTGACCAGTACAGTGGTGAGGTTTTGCGAGTTGATAATGGTTTGAAGATGCCGTTGGGGGATCGCGTCTTGAACTCTTTTGTTCCCTTACACTACGGTACATTTGGTGGCTTACCTACTCGCATTCTCTACGTGTTTGTTGGACTTGCACCGTTAGTTCTATTTCTTACTGGCTTTATGATGTCGTGGTATCGATACTGGGCAAAACCTAAAAGAGGCGATCGCGCAAAGGAACTATCACACAAGCTTTAGCCTAAGTGCAGTATGTCAAAAATGGATGAAATACGTCTGCGTCATATACTAGATACGACAAATCAGGCAATTGTATTCACTCAGGAACGTATTCGCGCTGACTTCCCACAAGAAGCGATCGCCGGAGGCGCAGCTACGCTTAACGCCTTTTTACTTCTCAAAGATTGACTTGCTTGCTCGTTAAATCCCAGAACCATCCAGGAACTCTTCAATCACCTTATTTTCCAAAAGACAACAATTGCGAGTTTCTGAATATACCTCATCTTTTAATATGTGGGAATTTGAGGTGTGAGGTGTTGACAATGATGAGTTAACGAAAGGAACTAAAACTTTTTGCTGTGGTTGTTGCAACCGTTCAATTTTTTGTTCCAGTTGTTCAATCCGATCCACTAAAGCACGTATCACTTGGGCTTCAGCATCTGGTAAACTTCCGTGTTCTAGGGGGTTGACTCGAACGCCAGAACGATATAGTATTCTGCCTGGAACACCAACTACGGTACAATCTGCTGGCACATTGCGTAAGACAACTGACCCAGCACCAATGCGGACATTGTTGCCTATTTCGATGTTACCAAGCACCTTGGCTCCGGCTCCTACGACAACATTTTCTCCTACAGTCGGATGGCGCTTACCGCATTCCTTACCTGTACCACCAAGGGTGACACCTTGATAAATTAAGCTATAGTTTCCCACAATTGCCGTTTCCCCAATCACCACACCCATACCGTGGTCAATAAAAACACCTTGACCAATCGTTGCACCAGGGTGAATTTCAACTCCGGTGAAAAATCGAGCTATCTGTGAAATCAGCCGAGGGATAAGGGGAATGTGAATGATATGCAGCCAATGAGCCAGCCGATGTAACATTAAAGCTTGCAAACCGGGGTAGCAAAATAATACTTCCAACCAGTTACGAGCAGCTGGATCGCGTTCAAAGATGATGCGGAAGTCAGCAACAAATGTAGATAGCACGCTTCTTGTACCCTAGTTTCGCCAATCAACTCAAAATCTATTTTAGCGTTCCAGGTGCCATGAATTAAACCGTTGGTTGTTAAGTTGGTGAAATAGGGAACAGGGAACGCTTCGACCCTAGCCCCGGAGGGGGCGCTACGCAAACGACAAAGCTCAGGGCAACGCAAGCTCAGTGCATCGCAGGGAATAGGGAACGCTTAACAGGGAACAGGAAACAGAACTTCGTAAAATCTCACTTTAGTAAGAGATCTACAAGAGATCTAATGATAAAAAAGCAGGGAAAGACTAGAAATAGTACTAAGTCTTTCCCTGCACCCTCTGTACTCCATGAACCAAGAATAGCTACAGCTTGGTTTATACAGATTTCGGGATTTAGCTAACGTAAAAATTGAAAAAATACGCCACCTTTGAGCAATTCTGTGTCACTACCATAACTACTGAGGGTGAGCGATCGCAAATTTTGGAAAAATGGCTTGCCCAGCACTTCCACAAACTTCAGAATTGGTAGTTGACGCTCTAAAATATCGTGACTCTTTGTCCAGTCGATATAAACGTAGCCTTGGTTCGGTTCACCAATCGCAGCGATACTGTCTTGGAAATCACGATTTTTAACTAGGGGGTTCTCCTTAGCCGTCAAAGCTGCATTGATTGTCTCAACAGAGGATGCAAAAATCTGATAATTTCCGATGTCAGCACGTGCGGCTACAACGTTTGCTTGAATTGTGAACAATTCTCGCTCTTTTGCTTCACTAGATTTATTGATAGCAGTTTTTAGCTGTGTCCAAGCAGAGATTTTTTGGTCATTTAAGGTGAAGGAATTCAGCGAAAGCCCTTCTGATGAGGCGAGTTCATCCAAACGGGAAATTGCTGCGGGTGTCTTTTCGGATTTTTGGGCGACAAAAATCCAATCGGAATTTGTTTGCTCTGCGCGGGGTAACAATGCGATCGCGTATTCTCCTTCCACCGAGTTAAAAATATCTTCTCTCCAGTTGATAAGCGAACGTTTTTGAACATCTGCTACCGGGAGGAACTTAGAAATCACATCTTCTGTGGAAGCAGAGAGGCTAGCTGTCACTTGTTGCCAAAGTTGTGCTAAATCACTATCACCCAAACCGCTTAAATTTGATCCTGCTACTGCCAAACTTGCTGAAGCTGGGATATACTCCAACGCACCCACAGGTTCAGAGAGTTGTGCCGCTGGGGGTGAGGTTTTATCTTTAGCCAAAAAAGCAGTTTCAGCTAGCAATCCTTTGGAGTTTGATACTAAGGAAATAATTTGGTTGTCATAAGTTTGAGCATTAGGTTTGAGATTCTGCCATTTTGCTACTACGGGGAGATTCAGAAAAGCAACAGCCTGTGCTTCTTTGGACAGTTGTTTGGTTGCTTTTTGGTATTTGCCGGAACTGGTTAAATTCAGATCGGATACCTGTACATTATTAATTGCCTCTCGCAGCACTTTTGGATCATTGGCAAACAAGACAAAGCTATTACCTACAACTGCACCAGCAAGAGTATTTTGGTTTTTGACTCCTTCCTTTTCACCAGACGTTGAAGGAATCTGATTGTCAGAAATCAGTTTCACGCCCTTGTATTCTTCAGTTGCTAAATTTGCCCCAGCCAAAGCCCGCTTGGAAAACAATAACTGAACAAATTCACGGCTTTTATCGGGTTGAGTGGTTGCAAGTGCCATTAGATACCCTGGCTGTTGTCCGTTCTCAGAGTCGTGATCAATATCTAAGCTTGTGACAGCTAATGTTATTTCGTTCCCTAACCAAGGTTTAATTTCCTGTTGATAATCTATACCCGTATTCGCCAGTAATCTTGTTTTCAATTTTGACAGTTCTCCATCACGCTCAAACGCCTGCAAGCGTTCTGGATTCACGAGCATCGATACCATAACTGGTGCTTGTTTAGACACAAATATGGCAGCATCTGACTGTCCTGTAGGAGCGATACCGGTTAGGGAATTTTTGGCGGATAACCCGTTACAACCAGTCATACCAATCAATAGCAGCATCATAATACCCACTGCTACAACTCTGAAAAATGAGCGTTGTGTCATAATTTTTATACAGACCGCTAGGGGTGCAAATACAAATAATCAACTACCAAATTAAATTATCGAAGGTAGTTCTGTTACTAGAAATTAGTTTATTACTGAAACTTACGCACAAGTCTATCAGAAATCAGGTTATCTCTTAATTGTTAGATGCTCACTTTACAGCATTAAGCCGAACTTTAGAGAAATTCTGCATGAAAACCGGATTTTTCAGTCCTTTAATGAAACGGCACTCATGTACCTACCAAACCCAAAGAACGAAGATTTTTTGTCAATATAATATAGTATAGGATTTTTATTAAAACTTCATGGTAGGCAAACCTTCCGAACCATCGATTATCCAAATTAACGTTGAAGAACTGGCACAACGCTTATCTTCAGGAGAGCCAATTCAGCTTGTGGACGTGCGTGAACCACAAGAGGTGGCGATCGCTCACATCAATGGCTTTGTCAATTTACCTTTGAGTCAGTTTCCTGACTGGGCAGATCAAGTCAACACCCGCTTAGATCCCCACGCTGAAACTCTTGTGCTGTGTCATCATGGCATTCGTTCTGCTCAGATGTGTCAGTGGTTAACTGTTCAAGGCTTTTCAAATGTAAAAAATATTATGGGTGGAATTGATGCTTACTCAACTCTGGTTGACTCTTCCATTCCCCAATACTAGCTGCTGTTTTGCATTAAGCGGATATAGGACTCATATTTGATTTTTGTGAAATTAGGTACATTTGATCTTAAGCGTTCCCCATTCCCCTTCGGGGAAGACCTCCGGTCTCGCTGCGCTAACGCCAGTCCCCCAATCTCCTGCGGAGACGCTAGCCCCTAAGGGGGCGCTGCGCAAACGCGCTCCGTGACGGAGACCGCCAAGACGGGGGCTGGTCTCACCTGTTAAGCGTCCCCCCTGTCTTCACGAGTAAGTTCATAAATCAAACTGGATTTCTATATGTAGTCTGCTAAGACTGACGATTTTAATTTGCCTATGCTATCCTCTGTACAAGCTAGGATAGCTTTAAGTGTTAAGTGGTAAATATTTGTATTCTACCTATGTGCCTTTTTTGGCTGTTCAGGAAATTCGTAACTTGAAATACAGAGATTTCAATAAACTTATGCAAGTATGCATAAGTAGGGGCTAATTTACTTCAATCCAAAAGCTTTTTTCCAGCAAGTTACCTGTATTAATAGTAACTTTACTCAAGGCAGTACAGTGTCTTTACTTTTCTTTACTTCTTTTTGCTTATTGTTGTACAAGCAAAGTGCTTGTGATCTTGCTTTACTATTATTAATCCTTATTTAATTTAGAGTTATCTCTAAAAATTTTTTCAAACTTAGCTTACAATTCGGCTTCGGTAAAAAACTCCTTATGCAAGTCCAGCTTACAAATCGTCAACAGCAGATACTTGGGGCAACAATACGTCATTATATAGCCACAGCAGAACCTGTTGGTTCTAAAGCTCTTGTTGAAGAGTACAACCTTGGTGTTAGCTCAGCAACAATTCGCAATGTAATGGGTGTGTTGGAAAAAGTTGGCTTACTGTACCAACCTCACACTTCTGCAGGACGCGTCCCTTCTGACTCTGGCTACCGTATTTATGTTGACCAGTTGATAACACCTTCTGAAACTCTAGCACGAGATGTAGAACTATCACTGCAAAAACGCCTTAAATGGGAAGATTGGAGCTTGGAAGCTCTTTTGCAAGGAGCAGCTCACATTTTAGCAACTTTGAGTGGTTGCATCACCTTAATCACGATGCCGCAAACTGCGACAGCAGTGTTGAGACATTTACAACTAGTGCAAGTAGAAACGGGACGGGTGATGTTGATTGTGGTGACGGATGGATATGAGACACATTCTGCATTGATGGATTTACCGCAAGCCTCGGAAGATTCACAACCAGATGCAGAAGTCATCGACCGCGAGTTACAGATTGTCTCTAATTTTTTGAATACTCACTTACGGGGACGCAGCATAGCTGAATTAGCCAACCTGAAATGGAGTGAATTAGCCCACGAGTTCCAAATCTATGGAGAATTCTTAAAAAAATCTCTTGCAGAATTCGCCCGTCGCACTATCACACCATCTGCAACACAAATTATGGTTCGCGGTGTTGCGGAAGTTTTGCGTCAGCCAGAGTTTTCGGAATTACAGCAAGTGCAAATGCTCATCCATCTGTTGGAAGAAGAACAAGACCAACTGTGGCGGTTAATATTTGAAGAACAGCCGGAAGCGGAGGTGGTTGGTAAGCCACGAGTCATGATTCGTATTGGTGCAGAAAATCCTCTAGAACCTATACGCACTTGTTCGTTGATTTCTTCGACCTATCGCCGGGGTTCTGTATCATTAGGTAGCGTGGGAGTTCTCGGACCAACGCGTCTAGATTACGAAGGTGCGATCGCAGTAGTAACTGCTGCTTCTGATTACCTTTCAGAAGCTTTCAGTTATTTCAATCCCCAGTAGGACTTGTAGCAGGACAATCGCTGAATTAATCAAAACTAGCTTGAATAATGGTTAGAAAAATTACTTTTGGAGCGCTATGGCTGGGATTTATTGTCTATGTCTTTTTATTTGCCCCTCCCGATCAACCTGATACATTCGATTTGATTAAAGATCTTTCTACTGGTCAGTGGCAAGGAATAAACCCCCTGATTATAGCACTTTTTAACATCATGGGCATCTGGCCTATGATTTACAGCTGCTTGGTATTTATTGATGGTAGAGCACAAAATATTCCTGCTTGGCCTTTTGCTAGTGTTTCGTTTGGAGTAGGGGCTTTTGCATTACTACCTTACTTAACCTTACGGGAACCAAATCAAGAGTTTCCTGGCAGCAAAAATGCTTTTCTCAAGATATTAGATTCTCGCCTAACAGGTATTGCTCTGGCGATCGCCACAGTTATCTTAATTGCTTATGGTGTAGGACAAGGAGATTGGGGAAATTTTGTTCAGCAGTGGCAGACAAGCCGCTTTATTCATGTGATGAGTTTAGATTTTTGCCTGCTTTGCTTATTGTTTCCAGCCTTGTTGGGAGATGATATGGCGCGGCGAGATATCAAGAATCCTCAGTTGTTCTGGTTGATTGGATTAATTCCGCTGTTTGGTCCGTTGATTTATTTATGTATACGTCCACCATTGCAAGAAGCAGCTGACAACATAATACAGAGTCAGCAACAAAGCGCCATAAATTAAGATTATGAGTCGAAAAATTGCTCTTTGGTTACTGTGGGTTGGATTTATCGCCTACCTTTTGTTGTTCGCTCCTCCACTGCATTTAGAGGAAACTCTGACGTTACTCAAAAATATCTTTACTCTAAATTGGGCAGATGTAAATCCAGTTCTCCTCTGTTTGTTCTCCCTTGTTGGGATCTGCTTGTTCATTTACAGTGGTGTTCTGTTCTTTGATGGTAGGATGCAGTGGATTCCTTTCTATCCTTTTGCAATAGCGTCCATTGCTTCAGGTACGCTTGGTCTTATACCTTATTTGGCTTTGAGGGAAGACAATCAACAATTTTCTGGACACAAGGATGCTTTTTTAAAGCTGTTGGATTCTCGCTTTTTTGGTATTGCTCTGAGTTTAAGCACTGTTGGTTTGTTTGCTTATGCAATTCTTGGGGATTGGGTAGGATTTTGGCAGCAGTTTTTGGGCGATCGCTTTATCAATGGTATGAGTTTGGCATTTTGTTTATTTTGCCTACTCTTCCCAACCGTCTTAGGCGATGATATGGCGAGACGGCATTGGAATAATCCTCAAGTGTTTTGGGCAGTATCACTTGTTCCTCTGTTCGGTCCACTTGTGTATCTTTGCCTGCGTCCACCGATACCGGAAAATGTTGCGCAACAAAGACCAGCATCTTTTGGCAGCAGTAGAGTGCGATAGGCTTTGGAGTGTAGCTGATACTAGGGTATGAGCTACACTCCAAAGCCAGTAAAATATAAAGTTATGAGTGTGAGTTTAATAGAAGTAACGAAGGAAAACTGGATTCAATGTATCAGGCTTAAACTTGCACCTGAGCAAGAAGGTTTAGTAGCATCAAATGTAGACTCAATTGCAGAATCAAAATTTGAGCTTCACTATGTGCCAAGGGCAATTTACAACAACGAAAATGTTGTTGGTTTTCTCATGTACTGTCCTGAGATACTGGTGTTTAGACTAAAAACAAGCGATAGGCATGCAGGCGTCTGCGCTCCGCGCAATCGCCAAAAAATAGTTATTTTGTACTAAAACCAAGCCAGAATGCACTGGTGTAAAAAATAGAGGGTTATCTGCGGTTGAAGCAGGCACCCTCCAACGGAAGATGAGAGAAGAACCACCAACGCTCACCTTTCGCGCTGGGAACTTGTAGCTAAATTAAAGACTTTTCGTAAAGCTAAGGACGCAACATTTGAATTGCTGGACGCGGTTTTAATAACTCGTAATGCTTACAGTTTGGCTGATTTTTCCCTATCCCAGTCTTCCGTAGAAAATGGTCAAGCTTCTATGTTCGCGTCCCTTGCGCGTGTCCCCTTGGGACTCAGCCTTACAAGATTGTAGACCTCTGCGTCATAAATTAATGAAACTTTACATAGAACAAATGCCAAAAGCTGGTCGGATCGTACTTGCTGGAGACCATACAGCATGGCCACGACCAGACGCAGTCACTGATCCAAAATGCAAAATGGTATCACTTAAGCCTCTGCTAGAACTTTACGGGTAGCGAATCGAACCCCTTGAAGAGCAGACTTTTATGTTTTGTTGGAATAGCTTGCTTATCCGGATCGAAGCTGAGATTCGGTAGTCTTCTAAGTAATGTGGTGAAGCAAATAGTTAACTCCATGCGAGCTAAAACGGATCCCAGACAAAAGTGAATGCCTGAACCAAACCCAAGGTGTTCGTTGGGCGATCGCGTAATATCGAAAACCTCCGGTGAGTCAAACTTCTCGGGGTCATGATTCGCCGCCCCAAGCCCCAGTGCGATGACGCTACCCGCCGTGATGTCCTTACCGCCAATCGTCAGGTCTTGTTTGGCAATCCGAAAGAAAAAAGGAACGGAGGTATCGAAACGGATCATTTCTTCAACAGCGGAATTGATCAGAGTCGGATTTTTTTTCAGTTTTTGCAGTTGATCCGGATGACGCAGCAGTGCATTCACCCCATTGGAAATCTGGTCTGTGATGGTCAACAGACCTGCACCTAAGATCTGAATGCATAGAGATGAGATTTCCTCAAGATTAAATCCCTGCTCAAGGTAGGCCACACTCAGCAGGCTAATCATGTCAGTTCCGGGTTGCCGACGCCGTTGTTCAACCAGTTGCCTGATTAGTGCAGAAAACTGTACGGCAGCGAGGTCTGCATGAAGTGCAAATTCTTCAATTTCAATATTTGAGCCGCCCGGTGCACCCCAAAAGGTGCTTATATCCGATGCCCATTCGAGCAGGTTCGCTCTGTCGGTTTCTGGCACACCAAATATCTCAGGAAGAATGAACAATGGTAGTGGTACCGACAAATCGGATACAACATTCATGCAGCCGTGATTTTGAACGTTATCCAACAATTGATCGGTGGTGTTGTGGATAATGGCACGCCAGCTTTCCAAAGCACGAGTTGTAAATCCCTGATTGGCTAACTTCCGCAGTCTGGTGTGATCCGGTGGATCTTGCTCAACCATTATTTTTGTTACCAGATGAAGGAAATTCTGGATTAGGTTGACATCCAAATTTTCTAACTGATTGATAAACAACGCTGTGCGGTCTGAACTCAAACGCTCATCCTGTAAAGCCGCCTTAACATCTCTATAGCGTGTCAAAATCCAGTAGCCAAAAGACTCACAATAGTGAACGGGGTCTTCTGAACGCATCCGTTTGAAGAGTGGATAGGAATTGACCAAAGCTGATGGTGCAAACAGATCATAGGTTTGCTGGTTTGCTTTTGCTGGCATATTCAAGTGTTGTGAATTCATTTGCTTAACCTCAATAGCGGAGTGAACTAAAAAAAATTTAGGTAGTCACGCTTTAGCCTCATATCATGTCCGGTTAAAAACTTATCATTAAGGGGCAGGGGGCAGGGGGAAAGAAAGTTTTAAGGTATTTTAACTGCTTTACCCATTGGTAACAAGTTAAAAACAAGTTAATTTTGTCAATAGACCTAAATATAAAAATTAATTTATATAGGAATGATAATCAATAAAAAGGGTAGAACCAAGGTTGATGACCTCGGTACATAACTATATGCCACCGTTGATTAACTGATATCTTGCAACGTTACGAGTCAACCACTAATCTTTATAAAAAATAGTGTTTAAATATACTTCCAAAGTATATTCCGTTTCAGTCCATTTTAATGAACTTTGGCTATGAGCCTGGGACTTACAGTCCCGTGACGAGAACAGAGTCAAATAATATGTAATAACTTAGACATCTATTTTCCCTGGTGCAAGATGTAAGCCTTTAACTAGCGCAAGAAACCGCTAGCAACATATGAAAGAAACACCATCTCCCTTCTTGGCTGTTAAGAGTTCCCTGTTCCCTGTTCCCTGTTCCCTGTTCCCTGTGTTTCTTAGGAGTCAATTAACACCAGCATCATTCACTTATTTCACTATTTCCACTTTCTCTAGCTGCTTCTACTTCATGGTAATGCTCCATTGACCATTGACACAAAGCTCTGAGTGGTTCAATGAGCGTTTCTCCCAAAGGCGTTAAGGAATACTCCACCATTGGTGGTACAGCAGGATATACATTGCGCTGCACAAGACCATTTCGCTCCAAATCGCGCAGTGTACGTGTTAGCATCCTCTGCGAAACGTCTCCAATTTCTCTTTGAAGCTCACTGTGGCGTTTAGTACCGTGAGATAGCACATAGATCACCACGGTCACCCATTTGTCACCTACTAAGTCGAGCGTTTGTCGCAAGTAGGGATGCGAATTGAGAAGGCTAGGATATTGATCCACTTTCAATATGAACCTTACGTACAAGCGTGTAACTATGGCACTTTTGTGTACCTACTTGCGGAACCGTTGACTTCATTGAATAATTAAGCCTTGAACCGCTTAAGGAACTGTCAATGACTAACATAACAGGTAACAGCGACGCATTTTACGATCCACTGACACCTGATAATACCGCCATGTTGCTGATTGACCATCAGGCTGGACTTTTTCTAGGTGTTCATAGTATTGATCAGCAAATTCTAAAGAATAACGTGATTGGTTTGGCAAAAACAGCAAAAGTTTTCAATTTGCCGACTGTGTTATTCACCAGTTCTGCTAAAGGTCCTAATGGTCCTACGATTCCAGATCTCATTGAACTATTTCCCGATCATGAAATTTTTAATCGCTCACCGATTAACCTTTGGAATGATCCTAAATCTCGTGCGGCTGTAGAAGCAACCGGACGCAAAAAGCTGATTATGGCTGCGATCACAACCGATGTCTGTCTAGCGTTTCCGGCACTGTCAGCACTTAAAGCAGGATATGATGTTTACGCTGTCATTGATGCATCTGGAACCTGGAGTCCACAAGCAGAGATGGCGACTATACTGAGGCTCACGCAAGCCGGTGCAATTATGACGAACTGGGTTGCTGTTGCAGCGGAACTAAAGCACGACGAAGATCGGCCCACGACACCTGCAATGAACAAAGCATATGGCGAACATATGGGACTCTACGACTTCCTAGGCGATATTGCTGCGGTAAAATAAGCTATTGTCTGACAAGTCCTTGTAATACCATTACAGCGGTTTTCTGTAAGGTGGGCATTGCTCATTAATATCTCAAATGTCTATCACATCGGCTTTTCTAAGCAATGCCCACCCTACGATTTGTGGTCTATTCATATGAAAACTGCTGTAATAAAGCACTGCTGCCTAAGCGCAAAGCGCACGCTACGTGTTAGCCCTTGGTGTGCGCTTGCGCTTACGCGATCGCTCTATTGATCATGTAGCATAGGAGTGATCTCTTGTTGGACAGCCAAATGGCTGTTGTTCCTTGCGTATTTCTATCACTCTTGAGCAAGATCAAGCTATCCATTCATGGAATCTCGCATTCAATCGTACCTGCGCGTCGCGGCGAGCCAGCAACGTGACACGGAGCAGATAGGTCCGTTCCTCGGAACCTTCAACCGCTACAACGCCAACCCCTTTCTTAACTATGCCATCCCCGACAACGATGCCACGCCGTCCCTCAGCGACGTGAACGCACTTATCACTGCCTACCTTGGGCGTAAACGAAAGCCACGTTTGGAGTATGTTGCGAAACTAGCACCTGCTGTCGAGGAAGCGCTGACATCAGGTGGTTTCACCGTTGAAGGACGCCTGCCGCTTATGATCTGCACTCCTGGTTTAGAGCAATTCCTTCGGGTTCCCTTAGGCATAGAACTAATCGTGCCGGTTTCGGATGCTGATATGCTCGCTACTGTGACGGTGCAAAACGAGGTCTATGGAGATTCTACACCAAGTTCCGAAGACGTTAAACGTCTACAAACTAGCATAGCTGCAGGTGGAATCGCGGTACTCGCTCGTGTAGCAGCAACAGGCGAACCTGTGGGGGCTGGAGTATGTTCTGTGCCCGCAAACCAGACGACAGAGATCGCTGGCATTGGTGTGCGTGTCCCTTTCCGCCGACGAGGTGTAGCAGGAGCCTTGACGACTCGGCTAGTGCGAGAGGCTTTTGACGCAGGCGTTACAATGGCTTTTCTGATGGCGGCGCATGAGGAAGAAGGGCGGATCTACACTCGCGCTGGATTCTCGACAATTGGCGAAATTTTGCATATTTCGCTGCCGCACCTGCAGTAGATTTTTAACCTCACTGCTAACGTGCGACAAATTTGGCTGATCAAGTGGAGTTCGATCAAGGTCTATTGTGTATTAGAATGCAAAGTTTGTAACCCAGGATCATTTACATATTTGGTGCATTAGTTGTCGATCGCTTCAACATATGAGCATCTGGCAATTGCCACCAAGGAACATGAGGAGACTCGTGATGTTCTTCGTGATAACCAAAATGATAGCAGGTAAGAAATGACCACCAAACAGGATATGAGATAGTTTTGGCGCGGTGAGGTTCACTATACCCGTCTTTTGGCTCACGATGGGGCAAAAATGTGCCGAAATAAAATAGCTGTATTGAACTGATAAGTGCAGGTATTGCCCAAAACAAAGTGAGATTTGTTCGGGGTATATGGAGTATGAAATAGGCTAAGTTATAGATAATTGTTATGATAAGCATTTGCCCCCAACTTGAGTAATTTTTCATGAAATAAAAATACCAAACAAATAAATTTTTATGTTCGCCATCGTGAAAATCGGGGTCTTTATCACTCGCAGGATGATGATGATGCATCCAATGTTTTCTTAATAGTTTTTGATAAGGTAAAAAACCATAAAGTGTTAAACATAGTGAGCCAATAAAGTGATTAATCTTATTGTTTGCAGGAAAAACTGCCCCATGCATAGCATCATGAGTCGTAATAAATAATCCTGTGTATAAAAATGCCTGCCAAAGCATAGCAAGCGATAAAGTCAAAATATTAAAGTTAGAGATATCAACAGAAAGTAATAAAATCAAGCTGGTCACCCAAGTTGCAATTATTACAATAGCAATGACAAGTCCTGCAGTAGATGGACTGGGAAGTTTTTGTTGATGACTGATTGGTTTTTCTAATTGTTGAATCATGGTTGTACTTCGTTTTGGAGGAAAATTCAAAAAAATAAGCTCATGACGAGATACATTAACAGTTCACACAAGCCTAGGCAGTTACTTGTCAACTAGGTGAGATAAGGTGGGGAACTGTTTCCATAATTCCCGGACTGTATTTTATCCAGTCGTAAGTAGATGTTGCCCAAAGAACAACATTCGCTTTACATTTCACATTATGTAGAAATGTTAATTTACTTTAATAATTACATACAATTGCCAGACCGAAAACTTTTTCCGTCTGAAGGTTGACTGTATGGGTGTCATACAGCAAAATTTTAGAGAAAGATTCACAACCCAGAACCCAGAGTGCACAAGAGGTTAGCTCTTGTGTCTGTAGTGTCGGCTTATATCTTTAGCTGAGTTTTAGGTTCTTTCAAATCTAGTAAATGAGGTTGAGTACGTCGCGCCCAACGCTGTAACCGCTAAGATCCCAAAGTAGCTAGGCGATAAAACCAATCATCAGGTTAATAAGAGTATGATGCGCCTGCCAAATAGAGGATTTTTTTTGTCATCAGGTAGTAGTCAGGTATACCAAGAGAATTTCAAAATTGAAAATCTAACGCTAGTCAGAAGGTTTATTAAATTTTGTTGCTCAAACTAATAGATAGGAAATAAAGTTTTTAACTGAAAAGATGGCTCCTACAGTACTCATTACAGGTGCTTCCCAAGGTATTGGGAAAGCAACAGCACTTCTATTTGCTCGCAAAGGATATGACCTGGTACTCACTGCACGTCAACTTGACGAATTGGAAAGGGTAGCACAAGAGGTGCAAAGCCTTGGTCGTCCAGTACCACTTATAGTTCCTTGCGATGTTAAAGATCCATCGCAGGTGGAAACACTCGTAGAAAAGGCTTTGGCTGATTACGGCTACATTGACGTACTGATTAACAATGCAGGTATTTTCGCAGAAGCACCAGTGGAGAAGTTTTCTCTAAGCGATTGGCACCAAATCATAGATACTAATTTATGGGGATATATTCACACAATTCATGCCCTTTTGCCTCATTTCCTTCAAAGGAGAACTGGAACAATTGTGAATATAAGTTCCATTGGCGGTAAAGTGCCTATTCCTTACTCAGTGCCGTACTCCACTAGTAAGTTTGGCGTCACAGGTTTGACAGAGGCGTTGCACGCAGAATTGAAGCCAAAAGGTGTTCACGTTTGTGGAATTTACCCCAATGTGATCAAGAGTCGTTTTGTGGAAGCGGCTGTTTTCCGTGGTAAAGATGAGCAAGATGCGAAATCCCGTCGTGATCAGATGAACAGCGTCCTAGAAATTCCAGGTGTGGAGAAGCCTGAGGACGTGGCAAATGCCATCTGGGACGCTGTTAAAAACCATAAGTCTGAAGTATTTGTTGGTTCGGCAAATTTGTCGCAAGCGTTTTATCGATTGTTTCCAGGTTTACTTCAGTGGGTTTCAAACCTTGCTTTGAAAAATAAAGATAAATAAAAGCTGAGAATGTACAGAATTTACTTAACGTGCTAATAGTGACTCACATTCACGCTTCGTCACAAAATGTCGGTAACGAAACATCGCTTCTAACTGGGCTTGCACAAGCCAACCACTGACAAATTCCACCGGTTGTCCACCAGGCATAGAAAAGGAAATGTCATCAGTCAATCTCGTTGAACCATTTTCTGGTTCAAACAAATGTCGATGCTTCCAATAATCAAAAGGTCCGGAAATTTGTTCGTCGGTAAACAGGTGATATTCTTCGTATTCTGTGTGACTTGCTAACCAACGCAAAGGCAATGGTCCCAAATAAAGGCGAAACTCAGTGATAGCACCCCTTCCAAGTCCCCCTTCGCGGCGGAGGACTTGAACGGGTTGCCAAGGTGGAGTCAGCAGTTGCATAACATCTGGTTTTTCGTGGAATTTCCAAACAACCTCTACTGGTGCATTAATGACTGATGAATATTTAAAGTGCAGCATTTCAACGGTTTTCAGTTCTGTAAGTAATAATTGGTAGTTGTTAGTTGTTACTTACATTTTTAATAACGACTAAGCATCCCTTACGATTTCTTACCAAAAAATTTCCAATTTAAAATCAGTAGAAAAGTTTATTCTTCGTATTCAGTATCTATTTTTACATCAAGAGTCTCTTCATCAATCCGCACGTAGAGAAGATTGGGACGACAACAAACTTGACAATCTTCTACGTAAGATTGCTGTCCACCTGCACTCAAATCAATAAAGGTAGTATTGGGTTCTCCGCAATAGGCGCAGTAGTATTCGGCTGTTGTTTGCATTTATAAGTTTAACGGTTGTAGTTCTCTTTCGGATGAGTTGAAATGACTGGTGGCATCAGCCAAGTGCTTTAGTAGTGTAGACTGTGGTAACGGACCTTGCAAGTGGTTCCAAGGTAAGATTTGGTCTGTTGACCAATTGGTATGAACGTAAAAATCTAAGTCGGGGATTTGTCCTTTGAGTTGTTTGAAAGCACGTTTGTAACTACCTAGAGAATCACCGAAGTTGCGGGTTAGTTCTAGGAAGTAGGAGAGTCGGCGATCGCCTCTCGATAACAAAGTCTGAATTATTGACCAATTATAACTTTCCGGGCGAAAGTCTATTCCTTGAGGCTTGAGTTTTTTCTGTAAAAACTGCAACCTTTTTTCTGCTTGCGGATTCACCCCAAACCACTGAAATGGTGTATGTCCTTTGGGGACAAAAGTACTGCATCCTAGTGTTAACCGTAGTCCAGGAGCAGCTTTTTTGATATCGCGCATCATCGTTACAGTTGCATCCAAATCCTCTGGTTCTTCACCAGGAATTCCCACCATTCCGTAGAGTTTCAAACTAGATAATCCCCCAGCTTTCGCATTCAATGCTGCTTGGATGATTTCATCATTTTGCAACTTTTTATTGATAATCCGTCGTAATTTTTCTGAACCACTTTCTACTGCAATGGTGAGGGATCTTGTATCTCGTCTTGCCAAAGTCTGCGCCAATTGTACAGTAACTGTATTTGTTCGTACTGAGGAAATGCTCAGACGTATATCATCGTACTTTGGCTGATTAATATAATCCAGTAAAGCTTCAAATTCCGGATGTTGAGTAACTGAAGCTCCCAATAATCCTAACCGATTTGTGACTGATAACCCTTTTTCAATTGCTGGAATCAGTGAACTCTCAACACTCGCTGTTCTAAAAGGTAATGTCAGATAACTTGCCAAACAGAAGCGACACATTTCTGGACAACTTCTCACCACTTCCACCATGAAGATATTTTCCCAAGCCGCTTTTTCTGTCACGACTGTTGATGCTGAAAGGACATTTCCTCGGTAAGTTTGCTTTTGCACCACTGCAGGAATTTCTGGTGAAATTGGTTGAATTAATTTTACTGCGCCATCTAATGCATGATATTCCACCTCATACAAACTAGGAACATAAACACCAGAAACTTGTGCTAATGCTTTGAGTTGGGTTTGTCTATCAGCTTTTCTAACTTCTTTGTAAGCTTCGATAAAATTCCCCAGCAAAGTTTCCCCATCTCCCAGCAAAATCACATCAAAGAAATCTGCGAAAGGTTCGGGGTTAGCTGTGAGTACTGGACCGCCACCAAAAACTATGGGATCATGATTATCTCGGGCATTTGCCCTGATGGGAATTTCTAAAGATTCCATCAGATTCAAAACATTAACATAATCGAGTTCCCACGACAAGGAAAAGCCCAATAATTCCGGCGTTCTTGGGAGTTGTTCATGAGTGTCGGTGAATAAACGACTCACCTGTACATCAGAACGCATTGCTAAAGTTGCCCATACTACCTGATAGCCAAGGCTAGTAATACCCACAGTGTACTCGTTGGGAAAAGCAAAAATGGTGGGAACAGCGTCAGTGTCAGGAATAGCAGGGGTAAATAAGAGGCGTTCAGCAGTAAAAAAAGAAGATGTCACAGGTGTTTACAATAAATTATCTATATTTAATTTTAAACCATAGAATTATCAGGTTAAAAAACAATGTTACGGCGTTAGCAAGAATAATGGGTAAAGCTTGTAGAAATATTCCATATATTAACCATAGAAATATCCCCATATTGAAGCAAATAAGCATGACAAATGAAACATCTTTTGCTGATTTTGACCGCCATGTTTTCAGCATTTGCGGCAAGAAGGAAAATGTAGTTAACGTTGCCGCAACTAATCCTAATATGTTAATCCAATTCATGGAGATGCAACCCTTATAATATTTGTTTAAGATGATATCAGCACAAGAAGTGCAGGAGATACGAGTGCAAGCGCATATTCGACTTGTGGTGGTGAGCATGATCCCACACTCCAATTATCTTTGCATAACTTACAATCTGTGCTCTAAAAGCAGGTAAGCGAATAATATATCAAGTTTTACGTAATCAGCTTCACGCGTGCTGTAGAACTTAGTACTAACAAATTCAATAGATATTAATAGTCATCAATAATGCTATTTCGTCCTCCTTCTTGGAACCAGTTAATTTTATATGTAGTAGGTGTATGTTCGCTGTCACTTCCTTTTGCGCAAAGTGTTCAAGCAACTCCAACACAAGAAGTGCGTAACTTCTGTCGCAAGCAGGATAGTGTATTTGTTGCTGCGGAGACTAAGAATTATTGGGTAAGTATCTGTGGTAGTGATTCACCACTGACTTATGTCGGTGTAAATAAAAAGACTGGTCAAACTGTACGCTTACCTCTAAGTGTAAATGGGCGAGATTCCCGAGGTAAGTACTTTGAAGCTGTTAATAACGATTATACTTATATTCTTGCAGAATCGACCAAAGGCAAAAACTTGACCGTTGCTAAAGGTATTCGTGAAATTCTGCGCGAACCAGTAATTAGAGGTTGGTAAGCATCAAAATTGATTCTTCCAACTGTTAATTTCAATTGTCGATTAAATTCTCTGCACGCAACAATTCTTCCAGACGATTAATCAAGTTATTAGCTTTGCAAAGAATGCCTTGATCACTAAATGGATATGCAATACAGCAAATAAGGCTGTTTATATTTTGCTCCATATTTACAGGTAACTTTTGACATAGCTGTTTGGCAAATTCTATCAAGTGTTTCTCTCCCGGTGATGGTAGATAGTTGATAGCAAAAATAATATCAAAGTAACTTGCTATTAATGCAGCTATTCGATGGTTTACACTCACAAAATCATTACGATTGATTGCCACTTCTATCTGATGCAGGTAGGAAGAAATATTATTTCTTAAAATCGGATAATTTTTGGCAATGATAGCTCGTCTTAAAGGTTCGGGATAGGGTTGATTAGCTTTCTGTTGCAGTTGTTGAAACCAATCATTTCGGTCATACAAGCATGTTGAATGCAAAACATTCCACCAAAAACAAGTGGAATAGCCAACTGAGCCTTGATGCTTCACAAGTACAGAATCTAACTGTGCTTCAATCCATTGGGGTGAACGGTACATAATATCAATCCCATTTCCAGAATTGGTTTCTATCCACTCATCCCCTGGTTCCCAAAATTGATTATTGATTTCGCTACGATTAGCAAATTTTTGACTGATTTCGGAACGAATGTCTATGGGAATGTCTTCTTGTATGTAAACATAAAAATCGAAATCAGAGAATTCATCGGAAACTTCAGTTGCTTGAGAACCTGCTAAAGCAACAGCTATGACTTGAGGTAGTTGACTAAATTCTGAGGCGATCGCTTGAGCTAAAGAATTATTTGTGACCATAATTTCTAGCAAATTGCATTTAGGTGCTATGTACCCTCGAACTAAGTAGGTGAGCCAGTGCTTGATGACGGTTTCCCGACAGAGGCATCTGGCGTTGGACATAGGCAATGTCCACCCTACAGTCCTATAAATCAATCATCCTACAACACCTTACACTGCCCGTGATACCGTAATAGATGGTCACAGAGCACCAACGCTACCATCCCTTCAACCATTGGCACTGCACGCGGTAACACACAAGGATCATGGCGTCCTTTCCCTGCTAGAGTCGTTTCTTCACCCTCATTGCTGACTGTCTTCTGTTCTTTTCTAATCGTTGCCGTTGGCTTAAATGCGACACGCAAGATGATATTTTCACCGTTGGAAATACCGCCTTGAATTCCACCAGAACGGTTGGTGACAGTGCGAGTTTCTCCATTTTCATCTACATAAAACTCGTCGTTATGCTCAATACCAGTGAGTAGTGTCCCCGCAAAACCGGAACCAATTTCAAAGCCTTTGCTGGCTGGCAGAGACATCACACCTTTAGCGATATCCGCTTCCAATTTATCAAAAACTGGCTCACCCAAACCTTTGGGCACATTTCGCGCGACGCATTCGACTACGCCACCGACAGAATTACCTTGTCTGCCAGTTTGCTCAATTAATTCAATCATCCGTTCTGCGCATTCCGCATCGGGACAGCGGACGATGTTACTTTCAACTTGTTCTAAAGTGACAGTATTGGAATCGATCGCGCCTTCTAAATCTTTGATACGTTTGACGTAACCAATAACTTCGACATTGGCGACTTGACGGAGGATTTTTTTGGCGATCGCACCCGCCGCAACTCGTCCTATAGTCTCCCGCGCCGATGATCTACCGCCACCTTGCCAATTGCGGATACCATATTTGGCGTCATATGTTGCATCCGCATGAGAGGGGCGATACTTAACCGCCATCTCATCATAATCCTGAGAGCGGGTGTCTTTATTGCGTACCAGAATTGAAATTGGCGTTCCCAGGGTTTTCCCTTCAAATACCCCAGAGAGAATTTCGCAAGTGTCCGTTTCCTTGCGAGGCGTTGTAATCTTACTTTGTCCGGGACGTCTTCTATCTAGTTCTACTTGAATTTCCTCGGCAGAAATTTCTAATTGCGGAGGACAACCATCAATCACAACTCCCACACCGCCGCCGTGGGACTCGCCGAAAGTGGTGATGCGAAACAGATGCCCAAAAGTGTTGCCCATAATATTGAGGAAGTATCGTCAAGCGCCGTATTCTACGTATAGCATTTTCTCATCACAAAGCGAAAAACCAGATGACTGTGATTTACCTATTTCTTTGACTTTTTTTGCTGACTTAGCCCCCCTTTTTAAAGGGGGTTGGGGGGATCAACTCCTCAATCCGCTGACAAACCCCCTCAAAATCATTCATCACCACATCATTAGTAAATCTCAAAACCGTCAACCCATATCCTTCAAGAACTGCCGTTCTTTCCTGGTCACACACTCGCCCCTCTGGCGTAAAATGACTCTCCCCATCAATCTCAATCACCAATTTAAGCGCAGCACAGTAAAAGTCAACGATGAAACGGTCAATAGGTCTTTGTCGCAAAACTCGAAATCGGAATGTCCGCAGATACTCTTGCCAAAGCTTTTTCTCAGCCGGAGTGGGGTTTTGACGAAATTCTTTTGCTCTCGATACAAGCTGGGGATTGTAAGGCAGATGGAAATCTGTGGTGTTGAGGTTTCGGTTGTTAAAGGGTGGCATGAGATCATTCTCGATTTTGATCCCCCCGCCTGCGGCGACCCCCTTAAAAAGGGGGTGAAAGAGGGAGATTAGTATTTTCAGTTATATACCTGTAAATAACGCTTCAGTACAACTTGATTTTATTCCCCCCTTTTTAAGGGGGGTTAGGGGGGATCTTCACATGATGTACATAACGCTTTGGTGCAACTTTATTTTGATCCCCCCGCCTGCGGCGACCC
>NZ_JCACKO010000031.1:50586-54985 GCF_059505445.1 Brasilonema angustatum
ATGTACATAACGCTTTGGTGCAACTTTATTTTGATCCCCCCGCCTGCGGCGACCCCCTTAAAAAGGGGGTGAAAGAGGAAGATTAGTATTTTCTGTTATATACATGTACATAACGCTTTGGTGCAACTTTATTTTGATCCCCCCGCCTGCGGCGACCCCCTTAAAAAGGGGGTGAAAGAGGGAGATTAGTATTTTCAGTTATATACATGTACATAACGCTTTGGTGCAACCTCGATTTTGATCCCCCCGCCTGCGGCGACCCCCTTAAAAAGGGGGTGAAAGAGGAAGATTAGTATTTTCTGTTATATACATGTACATAACGCTTTGGTGCAACCTCGATTTTGATCCCCCCTTTTTAAGCAGGGCTAGGGGGGATCTTCACGTGATCTAACCTAGACTTTAGATCCCCTAACTGAGTTAAAAAGCGGGCTTAAGAAAAAGTCGTACATGGCGTTACATACATCAAAAAGAGCGATCGCCCCCATATGCCAAATTCTCATTTCCAAAAAATTACCTACAGCCCTGCTTACACAGTCGTTCCGACTTACGAGTGCTTCAATCGCTGTGCTTATTGTAACTTTCGCACAGAACCGGGTAAGAGCGAATGGCTAACAATTTCACAAGCTGAAAAACTTTTCAAACAACTTCACAACCAAGACGTTTGTGAAATCTTGATACTGAGTGGCGAGGTGCATCCTCTTTCCCCACGGCGTCAGGGGTGGTTTCAGCGGATTTATGATTTGTGTGAGTTAGCTTTGGCTATGGGATTTTTACCACACACGAATGCTGGACCTTTGAGTTTTGAGGAAATGCAACAATTAAAGAAAGTTAACGTTTCAATGGGGTTAATGTTGGAACAGTTAACGCCAGAGTTGTTGAATACAGTGCATAAACACGCGCCGAGTAAGACACCAGAAGTGCGTTTACAACAATTACAGTGGGCGGGAGAATTAAAGATACCTTTTACGACTGGGTTACTGTTAGGAATTGGAGAAACAGAACAAGATTGGTGGAAAACATTAGAAGCTATAGCCGAAATTCATCAACGTTACCATCATATTCAAGAAGTTATCTTGCAACCTCATAGTCCGGGAAATCAGCAAACTTTTGACGCACCATCTTTTAATCCTCATCAATTGCCAAAAGTTATTTTTCAGGCACGTCAAATTTTACCAGCAGATATTACAATTCAAATTCCGCCGAATTTAATCAAAGATGATCAATGGTTACTCGCGTGTTTAGAAGCTGGTGCGAGAGATTTAGGGGGAATTGGACCAAAAGATGAAGTGAATCCTGATTATCCGCATCCCCAATTTGAGGAATTGAGGGAAATTTTACAGCCTGCTGGCTGGGAATTAGTGCCAAGATTGCCTGTTTATCCACAGTATGATCATTGGTTGTCAGTGGAATTGCAGACTAATATTAAGCTATGGCGAACGGGAGCATCCCAATTTTGCAAAAACAGCAAAAACAGTGGCGAATAGAATTCGCGGCTACACAGGCAAAGTCCGCCTGCGCGGACTAATTACAGCCTGCGTAGGCAGGCTTTGTTTGTATAGCCCCAGACTTCCAGTCTGCGGGCAATTTGCACATTTGGGATGCTCCTATGGCGAACTTTATTTTACAATTGACCATCGTTTGATAAAAATTGCAATATTTTTTACCTATGCTTGATAGTCAAGAGTTACTCACCAAGCTCTACAATGCCTTTAACCCATTTGAACCCTTAGCCGCAGGTGATCCAAAGTACGTTGATTGTCAGGATGTGCGGGGAGATGCGGATATTTTACAAGAGTTGGGGAACCGCATACAACGAGCAGATAGAAAGACTTGCCAATTGTATTCTGGACATCGGGGGGCGGGCAAGTCTACAGAACTACTGAGATTGAAGCAATATCTGGAAAATCGCAAATTCTATGTTGTTTATTTTGCCGCTGATGAAGAAGATATTGACTCAGAAGATGCCCAATATACAGATATTCTCCTCGCTTGTACCCGCCGATTGCTCAAAGATTTACAGCAATTTGGTGATGCTAGTCCGGTGCTAAACTGGCTTAAAGAACGCTGGCAAGATTTGAAAGATTTGGCGCTGACTCCGATAGAGTTTGAGAGCATGAAATTAGAAG
Organism: Brasilonema angustatum; assembly: GCF_059505445.1. Taxonomy (NCBI): domain Bacteria; kingdom Bacillati; phylum Cyanobacteriota; class Cyanophyceae; order Nostocales; family Scytonemataceae; genus Brasilonema; species Brasilonema angustatum. Next base: position 52,713 of record NZ_JCACKO010000031.1, read on the forward strand.
CACAAATCGCTCAATTTGCCAAGCTAACAGCCAATTTAAGAGCCGTTCCCGAATTACGCCAGCAGATTCGCCGAAAAGTCGATCCCCATACTGTCACTTTAATTAAGATGTTGAATGAATTTCTGGCAGATGCAAAAAGTAAGCTACCAAACGGCTATACTCAACTGGCGGTGATTGTCGATAACTTAGACAGGATGGTATTAGTTAAAGATGGGGAAAACACGAACCATGAAGAAATTTTTTTAGACCGCAGTGAACAACTCAAAGCTTTGGATTGCCATTTTATTTATACTGCCCCTATTTCTATGCTGTATTCTAAACGGGCGACAGACATCAGAGATATCTATGGTGAATGCTTGATTTTGCCGATGATTATGGTCAAAACTCACACAGGAGAAGTTTACCAACCAGGACTCAAGAAAGTAAAAGAAGTGATTCGCAAGCGAGTCCGGCAAATTGAACAAGAACTCCCGCTGGAAAACGGAATTTTTGATAGTCAGCAAACTTTAGAAAGATTGTGTTTGATGAGTGGAGGTCATGTCAGAAATTTGCTATTGTTAACTCAAAACGCTATTGGACGGACTGAAGAATTACCAATTTCTGAAAAAGCAGTGCGACGAGCAATCACTCAAGCCAGAGATGACTATCATCGGGCTGTGGAAAATCATCAATGGTGTCTGCTGGCGGAAGTCTCCCGTTCTAAACGCATCGTTAATGATGACCAGTATCGCAGTTTGATGTATAACCGCTGTCTTTTAGAATATCGCTATTTAGATGATGATGGAGAAATGCAGCGTTGGTATGACATTCACCCATTGATTCAAGGAATTTCCGAATTGAAAGAAGCTGTGGCGAAACTTCCATGAACACAGATTTAAGTGATTGGGATGATGATTTACCCCCCGAACCGGAGGAAGAATATCAAACCTTTGTCCGTACTCTAAAGCGGACAGAAGGCTTTCGCTTATTGTTTGTCCGGTGTTCTCCTGCTGAAAGTAAGCGGTTGATTTCGAGAGTCCAGCAGGAAGTGCCTAAAAAACAAATTAAGGTTTTGCAGCTAGATAAACCGATTGAAAATTTATATAATATTGTTGTGGAGAAAACTTCAAATAAAAATAAAATTGATGTTCTTTTTATAACAGGGATCGAAAAGTCTTTTGTTGAATATATTAAAACCGGATATGGTGGTCAGGGTAACTTTTATAAAGTGGATTCAGTTCCGCGAATTTTAAATCACTTAAACCAACAGCGAGAGCGGTTCAGAGATAACCTTAAGATTTGCTTTATATTTATTGTACGGCTGTTTGGTCTTAAATACTTCATTCAGCGTGCTCCAGATTTTTATGACTGGCGCTCTGGAGAATTTGAATTTGGTCAACAAAAGGTTACATCTACAATAGAAATAGATACCCAGCCAAAACTGTACCAGCAGTTAAAACATCGGGCAGAAGCTGACTCAGAGCACATATCAGCAACTGCAAGGCAAGCAGTCGCACTCTACCTAGCTCATTTAGAGGTGGAAGATGAGTAATCCAGAGAAGATAATTGACCTGCAAACGGTTCAGGCTGGCGTGCAAAAGGTTAGGCTCAAATTTTCTCTGCCACCAGAACTGTACAATCAACTTAAGTTTCGCTCTGATTCTGACTCAGACTTGATGTCAGCAACTGTTGAGAAAGCACTCGTCTCTTTCTTGGTTAATACAGATGAGTCAGAAGCATCTGATGATCAAACTCGGCAGATTTATACTTGTGAAGATTACGACAAACTCTTAGAAATTAACCCGAATGACTACAAAGCATGGTACGGTCGCGGGGTTGTGCTGAAGAATTTAGGCAGCTACGAAGAAGCGATCGCCAGCTTAGACAAAGCCATAGAAATCAACCCTAATTACTACAAACCTTGGTATGCTCGTGGCAATGCGCTGTATGGCTTAGACTTTTACGAAGAGGCAATAGCTAGCTACAACAAAGCCATTGAATTTAAACCTGACTACGCGGAAGCCTTGTATTACCGAAGCAAGGCGCTGGAGCAGTTAGGTTGCGATGAGGAAACGAACGTTAGCTACAAACAAGCCTACAATTTGAGCAGCCACAGAGATGTATTATCTAGATACTGGGAAATTTACAGAATCAGTACCAGTCAAAGAGTTGGATACGAACATTGTTCAGTTCCTGCTGCACAGGAGTTTATCAAACAAATTCGCAATCTAGCTCCAACTAATACCCAAGCTGTTCTGTTATCCTATTTTGTCGGTCAAAATTCTGCTATTGAT
>NZ_JCACKO010000032.1:0-47804 GCF_059505445.1 Brasilonema angustatum
ATTCACAATGCTTCTAGTACCGTTCCAGCCTCGTAAATTGGCAAAGGTATTGTTACTATAACCACATTCTGTACAATAAATATTCTTTTGCATAGTTGTAATTTGTTTGATTTAGTCAGGCATAGACACAAATTTTTCCTTGAAAGTAGGTAGGCGTAATTAATTCGTAGATAGCAGTAGTGCGAGCGTCTCGCTCGCGGGCTATCCGGTCCCGAAGTCGCTACAACGCGCTTAACCCGATGCCAGATACCTACGGAGGGAAACCCTCCTGCAGTACTGGCTCCGCAACGCGCAACTCTTGGCACTACATCTTATATTTAATTAAACCTACTTACTAACTAATTGATAGTTGCATTTCCACCTACTCTTCCCATGAACTTATTGTTATTACCAGTGACGTTCTGTACCACATTGTCATTACCGGATATAGTCTGATTAAAAGTGTTGACAGCCTTGGAAATAACTTCCTCGTCTGACTGCATCAAACGAGTTATCTGGGCAGCCAAGGTTTTATCTTCATCCAGCAACTTTTTGAGTTGCTTTTGAAATATATCCAAAGCATCCGTATCACTGGGAGAGTTAACTAACTCTTCTGCTGCCCCTTTTGCCATCGGCTTTGTTTCCACCTTTGGTTGCAGTAAAGCCCAGACTGATTTTGCCTTTGTCCATACATCTTCGCCTAACTTTTGAGAAGCTCCTTCCACTGCCTTATTACCCACAGTCATTAAAAATGGTAGGCAGGGTGCTAAAAATTTAACTAGTATTGCTATATCCATTGGTTTATATGGTTTTTCTTTAGTTTTTGTTTGAATAACTGGAATTTGCGCTTCAGAAAGGTCTTCTAGTTGAATTGCAAGCTTACCTTCCTCAAAGGCCCTTTGAAACACATCTTGATTATCTGAAGTTGGGTAGCCCAATCCATCGTAAAAACCAATTGCAAATTTGATCGCAGCCTTATCCCCAATCGGCTGATTCATCCCAATTGCATAATTAATGTATTCGCTAATTGCAATAGCTGGTTTAGCAGAATAACAGGCATTAAGCAGTACGCATTCTACATGATCTGCGTGCAACTTAAACAGTGATACTAGTCCGGATGCTGAGACGGGCTTGTTTTCTCCCCCGTCGTCGTCTTCTAACAGCAAGCTGCCATCTTCCAGCCCGTGTCCACAAAAGTGAACGATTTGGGGTTGTTCTTCTGCAATAGCGCGGCGGATATCAGTCGGGCGCACAGCAGTCCTGAGCGTAATCTTGAATAAATCCCGCTTTACACCACGTCGGATAGCTTCTTCAATTAAGCGAATTTCCTTATCCAAGCGCAATCCCTGGGGAATTGCTGCCAGAATCAGGATTGTTTTGACACACACACCGTTACTTATAGGCATAGAATAGGCATGGAAAAAGGGTTAGTTATGATGCAGAAGATATACTAATGAGTTATGAGCACATGATACTTCTTCAACAGAAATATTATGCATTCCAGAATATTTCTCCCACATTTGGCAGGTTAATTAGCAAAAGAAATAATATTTACGACAAGCAGTACCAAAAAACTGTAGAATTCAACATCGTTCCTCACTAAGGTTGGAAATTGGTTTCAAGGAGGCGATCCATAGCCTCGATGCGTTCTGCAACTGCTTGCAGTGATTTGAGTGCTCTGCCATCTTTGTCGCGTTCTAAAGATGCTCAAACAATGTCTACCGTCGCTTGCGGGAAAACCAATTAGCAGGAACACCAATCAATCCGTTGCAAAGCGCATCAACTTCCTTACATCATCGATTGGCAATCGTAACTCTTTGCTAATTGCTGCTTCCAATGCGCTAAGTTGTGTGACCGGAAATTCAAATTCTAGTTCTTTTAGGGCTTTGGAAGCTGTCTTGACTCTGACTCTAGAAACACCTTGATGCTTTTTGATTTGAACTGTGATTGATAGTACAAGTGTTGGGGACTGCTTTGCTGATAATGTCTCAACCTTCAACGGATTCGTTGATTGACGAGAGCGCAACAATATGCTATCAATCACAAATCCACTCCCCACCCAAAAAGTCAATCCAAGCAGTGGTAGGAGTAGCCAAAACTCTAATCCCAAAGAACGTAAAATTTTAAACCATCGGGATTGGAGCATAAATTAACTAAGTTCACTTTACAGATATTACGCGCACTAGGATAAAGAAAAAACAACAGCAGCGATCACCCTATGTTAATTTTACTGGTGGAAGATGACCCAGCCCAATTAGAACCACTGCGAGCTGCGCTGACTAAAGCAGGACATATTATTGATGCGATAGAAGATGGACAAACAGCCCAATGGCTCTTATCTCAAAAAGATTATGACTTGTTGATTTTAGACTGGATGCTTCCTAAAGTCAGTGGCGTTGACCTTTGTCGGGAATATCGACTAGCGCTTAAAACTGCCCCAGTACTAATACTAACTGCTAAGGATACGACATCAGATAAAGTTTATGGTTTAGATGCTGGAGCAGATGATTATCTGGTAAAACCAGTTGATATTGTCGAACTGCTAGCACGGGTGAGAGCTTTGAGAAGACGCTCCCCACTTTGGCAAGGAGACAAACTTACTTTGGCAGATTTAAATCTGGATTTGAATAACCTGACTATTGAGCGAAATCAATTCACAGCTCAATTATCTGGTCGAGAATTTCAACTGATGGAGTACTTGATGCGCCATCCTCGTCAAATTCTATCTCACAATCAAATAGAACAGGCTCTTTGGGGATGGGGCACAGAACCAGAAAGTAATGCTGTGACAACACTGGTGCGCCGACTGCGACAGCGTCTGCAAACGGTTGGAGCAAAAGATTGGCTAGAAAATGTTTATGCTATGGGTTATCGGCTTGATGCGCCCGAAAGATGAGATGGGGTACCTCTTGTTTGACTCTTGACTAATTATGTTTGTTCGTAGTCGTCGCAATTTGGCATACTTATTTACAATATCGATGGGGAGCATCCTCATTACATTTGCTGGTATAGCATATTACTTCGTTGTTCAACAGCAGCTTCAAGCTTTTGACGACAGACTTTATTCTGATAGCAAAGCTATTGCCAGAACTCCACTGTACAAGCTGTATAACAAACGAGCGCAGTTTGAGCGAAGAGATAATCCAATTTTTGGTGAGACACTACCACCAATTAATAATGACTTGGCGTATATTCGGTTGTACAAATTCAATGGGGAATTAGTTGATTCTACTGGTATGTCTGGTTCAAAAAAATTAACTGTTGCTCCTGGTTTTCAAACTATTCAAATCACTCAGAAGAATCGCAATGGAGTTTTTACTACCAAAGAATGGTTACGTGAACTAACCTTACCTGTTATACAAGAAAATATGTTAATTGGGTATATTCAAGTTGCTGTTTCTCTGACTCCTGTGCGTGAAAACTTGAATCGGGCAAGGTTATTTTTGACAATTGGTTTACCAGTAACTTTAGGCACGATAGGTATTACTGGTTGGTTTTTAGGGGGACTTGCAATGCAACCAACTCGTCGGGCATACGAACAACTACAACGCTTCACTGCTGATGCTTCCCATGAGTTACGCGCTCCCGTGGCTGCTATTTTAAGTAATGCACAAGTGGCTTTGATGCCTCCACAGGATGAATTAGAGCAGCGTTTTCGTCTAGAAAATATTACGGAGATTGCTAAATCAATGAGCAATCTCATTAATAATCTGTTGTTTCTTGCTCGTCAGGATGGACCGTTAGATAATGCAACATTGAAGAGTATAGACCTTGTTGGACTACTACAACCTATAGTCCAAGAGTATCAGCAACTAGCAGTTGCACAAAATCTCAATTTTACTTCTCACTTACCTGAGTCACCTGTTACCCTAAAAGCCGATTCAGATTTGTTAAAACAGGCGATTGTAAATTTACTTAGCAATGCTTTTAAGTACACCCTTGAGGATGGTACAGTAGCACTAAAACTCTTGATACAATCTCACAGAGCTATTATTCAGGTAGAAGATAATGGCATTGGCATTCCCGAAGAAGATTTACCCCATATCTTTGAACGGTTTTATCGCGTAGATACAGCGCGATCGCGTCAAACGGGTGGCTTTGGTTTAGGACTGGCGATCGCCCAACAAATTGTGCAGGCACACCGAGGACAGATTATTGCCAAGAGTCTTTTTGGGCAAGGTTCAACCTTTCAAATTGAACTACCTCAAAAGTAGAGCGGATAAGAAATTCAATTTTTTTTCCTACCTGGCAAGGACTGACATTTTTTTGTCATACTTGTCCATCACACTAAGAGATAACAAGAATATCACGGTTCTGTTATATGATGTCTAGTTTCTCATCCACAATGACTATAAAATCCCACCTCTAATCCTCCACGCTTGCGGTAAAAAGTGCTATAGGCGAAGTGGGGTTATTGAACACACTTAGATTCTTTCACAAAACTTAGCACCGCCAAACGTATGATTGCAAAGCGCTCTCGGTTATTTCCGACACTCATAGTTACCGTAGTTGCGAGTCTTGGTTTTGCTGGAGAGGTAGCAGCACACCACGGCTATGACACAACCTATGATGTCGGACATCCACGGACAATCACAGGGGTGATTAAAGCAGTGAGATATGCGAATCCTCACATTCGTATGCAGCTTCAAACAACTGGAAACTTAAGGCAAGTTTGGAGAATTGATTTGCCATCACCAACCCAAGCACAACGACGAGGATTAACCCGAAGCTTTCTGAAGGTAGGAGCAACTGCAACTGTGGTAGGATGGCCCGCTTATGATGGTTCCAACGAAATGGGCGCGTCGCAAATCACAATTGGTGGAAAGACTGTGCAGGTGAACTGAGCAAAACAGTACGAAACTTAACAAAAGCAGGGGAATCGAATTATGGATGATCAGCAACAGGCAGACAAAGCCATGCTCAAAAAAAGTTTTGTGCAGGCTGCACTGACTGCGGCAACAATTGCAACTTTTTTAGCTTCTGGAACTGAAAGTGCTAGCGCACACCACGGCTGGAGTGAGTACAACAACGAGCAAACACTCAATCTGACTGGAAAAATCCAGAATGTGAAGTACGATAATCCACACACCACAATAGAAGTGAAAACAGATGATAATAAAGTATGGCAAGCAGTCCTAGCACCACCTGCCCGATTGCAAAGACGTGGGTTAGCCCAAGGCTCTTTGCAGGTTGGACAGCGAGTGAGATTAGTAGGATACCCTCATCGCACTGAAACCAGTGAAATGAGAGCAGAGCGAATCACTATAGGTAAACAAACAGTAGAACTACGCTGATGAACCTTGCTGATACAAGCTGGTGGTTGTGGTTGGAAAACAGTGCCTTGTCCTCAACAATTCGCCAGTGGCTATGGCTTTACCCAATGATCGAAACAACACATATTCTTGGTTTAGCCATTGTCTTTGGCTCAATTGCTCTGTTCGATTTCAGGTTACTTGGTTTCTCCCGTCACCTGTTGGTAACAGATATGGCACGATACCTCTTGCCCTGGGCTTACCCAAGTTTTGCGGTTGTCGTGCTATCAGGTTTTCTCCTGTTTGCAGTAGATGCAACCGAAATAGCAGCAAATCCAGCTTTTCGTCTGAAGCTTCTGCTATTGTGTGCCACCGGGATGAATGCGGTTTTTTTTCATGGAGTGGCTTTGAAATCCGTTAAGTTTTGGAACCGGGGTGTGAAACCTCCAGTAGTGGTTAGGGCGATCGCCGTCATTTCCCTTGTGCTTTGGACTGGTGTGATTATTTGTGGTCGCCTCATTGCATACGTTTAACAGTTATCAGTTGTCAATTGTTTACTGTTTACTGATTTAAAAATCTGCGATTTATAGCTGTAAATACAAAGGTGACGAACACGAAATTTCCATCAATTCTTTTATTAAACACAAAAGCAAAATTATGGTTACAAACTGCGCTTGTAGCTGTTTTGGTCGGACTTCCCACGGCTTGCGTTGCACAACAGTCAAATCGTGCCAGAGAACTTACCCAGTCTCAAGCTGTCGTTGATGCTCAGGAGTCCAACCGCACTTTTGCAGATGTGCAAACTTTAGTAAATTTTGGTCCGCGAGTGGCTGGGACACCAGTCATGGAAAAGGCAAGCGCTTATCTGATTGATGAGTATCGCAAAGCTGGCTATGTGACTGAAGTCCAAACTTTTACTTATCCCAAATTTCAAGACTTAGGCTCAAATTTGACTGTTGATGGAGCGACAGTTGAGGGTAAAGCGCTCAATGGTACAGTTCCTGGAAAATTAAATGCGCCACTGGTAGCGGTTCCTAATGTTGGACGCGAAGCTGATTTTGCTGATGTCAATGTCAAGGGGGCTATTGCTATTCTCCGGCGCGGTGAAATTCGTTTTTCTGAAAAAGCGAAAAATGCCTTTGCTGCTGGGGCTGTTGGTTTGGTGATTGTCAACAATCAAGCAGGGGATGTGTACGGGACACTTGGTGAGGAGGTAAAAATTCCTGTCCTGGCGCTTTCTGGTAAGCAAGGAAATCCCTTAATTCAACGTGTGCAAAGCGTACCCCTGAATATCAGTTTGAATGTGAACGCCCAACGACGTGTTGTCACAGGGCGTAATATTATAGCACATCTTAAAGGTGTAACTGCGCCCAAAATTATTCTTGGTGGGCATTACGACTCAGTACCTGGTTCTCCAGGAGCAAACGATAATGCTTCAGGAACAGCAGTTGTCCTGGCTGTTGCCCGTAATCTTTCTAGTACGCCAACTGCTCGTCAAGCCTGGTTCATCGCCTTTGATGGTGAAGAAGACGGGCTGCACGGTTCGCGAGCTTTTGTTAATGGGGCTAACTCACAGTTTCTTTCTGGGCTGAAAGCTATGGTCAATTTCGATATGGTTGGCGTGAACGAGCAGTTAGGGATTGGTGGTACGTCATCTTTAACAAGATTTGCACGAAATGTTGATCCACAAGTGAAAACCTTTGGCTCTTTTGGCGGTAGCGATCACGCATCGTTTGCTAAAAAGGGTGTGCCAGTCATGTTCTTCTACCGGGGTCAGGAGCCGAACTACCACACACAAAATGATAAAAAGGTAGACCCAAAACTATTAAATGAAACAACTCAAGTAGCGCTGAATATTGTTAAGCGAATTGTTAACGCTAACTAGTTTTGTGGTTGAGGAAAACGGCGCTTGTCTCCAATGATTCTGTGTCAAACGATCCTCATTTATAGGAAATCTACAATGTCCTCTGTTTTTTCTTTGAAGAAATCTCTCACTAGTTTGTCTTTGGTATCTTTTGGAGCTGCAACGGCTATGTTGGGGGCACATTTTATGCCTACAAATCCAGTACTGTCTCAGCAACCAATCGCTCAATTGCCTTCTGCACCAATTGGCAACACAGATACTAACTTTGTTACTTCTGCGGTAGAAAGAACCGGAGCTGCTGTGGTGCGGATTGACTCTACGCGCACTTTAAGAAATCCATATACGAATGGTAGACGGGTGGCAAGAGGTACAGGTTCGGGGTTTATTATTAGGTCGAATGGTCTGATTCTGACAAATGCTCACGTTCTTGGTGGAGCAGATAGAGTGAGTGTAACTTTGAAAGACGGTCGTAGCTTCACAGGTCGAGTTTTAGGGCAAGATAGATCAACAGATGTGGCAGTAGTCCAAATACAGGCTAACAATCTTCCTGTGGTCAGTCTTGGTAATTCCGAGCAGTTGAAACCTGGAGAATGGGCGATCGCTATCGGTAACCCTCTAGGTTTAGACAACACTGTGACAGCCGGGATTATTAGTGGAACAGACCGTTCTAGCCGTGCCTTTGGTTCCCGAAATAGGGGAGTTGGATTTATCCAGACGGATGCTGCTATTAACCCTGGTAACTCAGGTGGACCACTGCTGAATCAACGAGGGCAAGTCATTGGTGTTAATACTGCTATTATTCAAGGTGCCCAAGGACTGGGATTTGCAATTCCGATTAACTTAGCGCAGCAAATTGCTAACCAATTGATTGCTCAGGCGGCGGCTTAATTGCTCCAGTTGTACAATGCAACTTGATGGAGTTTCAATCTGCTACATGAATCCTCGCTGATTCATTCTGTGAATAAGGGCGCTGCCTCTCCTTTGCGCCCTACCCTGCACCGAAGCCCTCCGGGGATGACCTATGCCCTGCGGGCACGCTTGATTTTTCTATATTTGTTATTCAATGGGACAATAGTTCTTTGCAATTGTATTTTGTAATTAATTTTAGATGACTACCCCTCTACAAGTTTTCGTCACTGGTGCAACCGGACGTACTGGTTCACTTGTTTGCCAAAAATTGCAACAACATCCCCAGCAGTTTACTCTTCGGGGATTTGCCCGTAAAAGTGAGAAAGTTCAGCAATTGTTTGGTACAAAGGATAACTTTTTCTTTGGCGATATCCGCGACCCAAAAACTCTCATAAAAGCGTTAGAAGGTTGTTCTAGCTTGGTTATTCTCACCAGTGCGACTCCGCAGATGAAAGGAATGCCACAACCGGGGATACGTCCTGAGTTTACCTTTCCTAACGATGAAATACCGCAAGTAATTGACTACCAGGGTCAGGTTAACCAAATTGATGCTGCAAAAGCATCTGGAGTGAATCATATTGTGCTGGTCGGTTCAATGGGTGGCACGAATGAAAATCATCCCCTTAACAGTCTTGGTAATGGCAACATCTTGATTTGGAAACGTAAGGCAGAACAGTATTTAATTGATTCTGGTATTGACTATACAATTATTCGCGCTGGGGGTCTATTAGACCAACCGGGAGGAAAACGAGAACTCCTGGTTGGTAAAAATGACAGCATGCTGATTAATCCACCAAATGGGATTCCCACTTCGATTCCGCGTGCAGATGTGGCAGAAGTGGTCGTGCAAGCTTTGTTGGAACCAAACGCTAGAAACAAGGCGTTTGACTTGATTTCTCAACCAGAAGACGCGCCTGGTACTGTAGTGACGACAGATTTTGTGGCTTTGTTTGCACAAACGACGCCTGGATTGTAGTAAGCACAGTTGTCGTCTTCTGCATCAATCGTAACGCGATTGATGCAGGTTTATGTAATTATTATGTTGTGTGAAAAATTCAATCATCCACTCAACGTATAGTCTGGAGACTTACTGGGGGCAGACTATAATTTGCTGACCGATTTTACCCCGTTCTATGGAACCGCGCTTACCGAATTAAAGCTGGGGCTAATCTTCTATTTTAAAAAGTATTTTTAATACAGCAACTAGCACACTGAGCAGTTACCGCTTCAACATGCAAAAGCCGAAGTCATTTTTTAATTAATTACGCCGCCACAAGCTGTATAATTTTCTCAGTGTTAGAGCAATCAGAAATCATTCAGAAACTATAGATAATTTTGTAGTGGGCATTGCCCACCATTGCCAGATTTGCTAGGCAATACCCACCGACAAATTTCATAAATCGGATAGAGGCGAACCAACTTTACAAATGTTTTATTTAAATATAGTTTGGAATTCAAGTATGTTGAATACTCGGTGTTCTTAGAGCTAAAACATTAAATTATGGAGGAGTAATAGTATCATGTCAAGCTCTAGGGATAGAGATAGTGGTTGGGGAAGGCTTAGTCATGGAGCTCCTTTGGCAGTGTTCGTTGCAGTTGTACTTTATATTATGTACATGCTACTGCCAGTCTTGGAGTTGATAGCCCTTGCCGCACTTGTCGCTCTGATTTTTCGTACTACTCTAAAATGGATTGAGAAAATTGTTCGAGTGCCTTGGATAGCAGTCACGATCCTGGTTGGGGTAGTCGTAGCTTTTGGGGTATTCATTAGTTTGGTGATGATTCCCAGCTTGTTTGAAGAAGCTCAGACTTTGAGTGAGGCGTTGCCTAACTATGTAAACTCTCTCAAACCATTGTCTGCTAGACTTCACACTCAATTCAGTTTTCTCCCCGATCTGTCTGGTGGTTTGGATCAATTAAAAGGTATACTCAACCAAGTCCTTTCTTTCATTCCGCTCCTACTCCGAAATACAGTAGAGGTATCTATTGAAACATTAGCGACAATAATTTTAGCCCTCTACATGGCTTATAACCCTAATTCTTTGATTCAAGGACTGTTGCGGCTAGCACCGCGCAGGGAACACGGTAGGATTAGAACAATACTCCAAGATATAGAGGTTAGGCTTGAGGGTTGGCTATTAGGTACAGGATTGGGAATGCTGATCATTGGCGTTGGAGCCACAATTGGACTTTCGATTCTCAAAATTCCCTTGGCTGTGTCTTTCGGTATTCTAGCTGGAATTATAGAGGTGATTCCTTACTTTGGCTCAATTGTTGGTACACTTCTGCCAGCGCTGGTAGCACTTACCATATCCCCAATTAAGGCGCTACTTGTCGTAATCTTCTTCTTGATTTTGAACCAAGTAGATGTTCACATTATCCAGCCAGTGATCATGGGAAACCGAGTAGGTCTACATCCAGTAGTAGTTATTGTAGCCTTTTTATGTTTTGGTAAACTGTTAGGATTTGTCGGTCTGATTGTAGCGGTTCCTGCTGCCGCAGTTTTGATGACTATTATAGACGATCTAGTTCCGAAAACTGTTGAACAAGAGCAATCAGAAGCTCAACAACCATAGGTGAGAAATTTCACTAGACAGCGACTCGATATGCTGTCTTTTGTGATTGCCTACGGCAGAGCTAAGCGCCAGAGGCGCACGCACTCGCGTTCGCTTAACGCCCAAGCAATTGTTCAAGCGCACCAGGGCAACTTGAATGTGCAAAGTGAATTAGGCAAAGGTAGCACTTTTACAATTCTATTGCCTTTTAATGTCACTCCGTTTGAAGGTGTTCGTTCTATTTATCAATTGAAATGGCTGTCTCGCCGTCCACGCAAATTCCAGTAAAATTTTTAAGTAAAATTTTATATTTTTCTTGTGTATATCATCTACCCACAGCACCAACGATATTTGCTAGTCTAAAACTAGTGGCAAAGCATCAAAAGAAAACTTTATTATTGAAAAGAATAACACGCATTATGACGACTTTTGAGACGAGAGTAACTCGAACCTATACACAAGACGATATACAGCAGATTCTCCATTTGGCGATCGCTCGTCAAGCTGACGATAACAACAAAGAATTTTCCTACGAGCAACTGCTAGAAATAGCTGGAGAATTGGAAATCTCCATAGACACACTTAAACAAGCAGAACAAGACTGGCTAGAACAACACGGAGAAATGCTACAACGACGAGCTTTCAACGCTCATCGTCAAGGTAGATTCAAAAAGCGTGTTGGTAAGTATGCAATTGTTAACGTCTTTTTGTTATCTCTGGATATACTTGGTGGTGGTGGTCTTTCCTGGTCACTATATATCTTACTCTGCTCTGTGTTTGCAGTAGGTCTTGATGCTTGGAATACTTTCCAAATCAAAGGCGAAGAATACGAACTTGCTTTCCAAAGATGGCGTCGCAAGCATCAGGTGACAAAATTCTTTAACACAGCCGTGAGTAAATGGCTCAAGGCGTGGCGCATTTAGTCACCAGTAAAAATTGCAGACATCACCCGTTATTCAAACAGTTATCAGTTATCAGTTATCAAGCAATTGATAACTGATAACTGATAACTGTTCCCTGTTCCCTATTCCCTGTTGCCTCCTTTACGACCGAATGCAAAAAAGCAGGTACCATCATTCCAAATACCTTGCTCTGTCACTAACGCTTCTAATTGAGCATCAAATTCAGCCTTGATTTCTTGTAGTTGCTCTGATGGAAGCTCGAACAGAGTGTTAGAGAATTTGGGGGCTGGATAGGAATTTATAGTCCACCTTTGCTTTGCCTCCTCTAAACTAATATAATTACCATACTGCTCGGTTTTAATATCAATCGCTTCAAAACCAGATCGCTCAAGCAGATTGTGACATTTTTCAGCTGTATCTGCAGTTGTACCTGTTGGCTCGCTCAATTCTCGCAAAACGCCATACTTTTCAAAAATCTTCTGCCAAATAACAACTCCAACTAAAGCTGCATCTGCAAGCGCATGAAAACCAACTAACCCATTAGGTTTGAGAAATTGCATCCATTGACGTAATGTGGCTTCCATATCTGTCATCAACGGAAATGCATTCGCGCACAAAATTCGCTCAAAACTGTTTGCTGGAAAATTTAGTGCTTCAGCATCCGCAAGCTGAAGTTCAACATTGCTTAAGCCTAACGCCTCAACCTTGCGCCTAGCAAGAGTTAGCATCTGGGTTGAAATATCGACACCGACGATTTTACCAGAGGACCCAACTCTTTGAGCAACTTCAATCGCAACATGACCTGTTCCAGTCGCAATATCCAAAACGTCATATCCAGGGCTAATTTGTGCGTATTCAACCAGACGATGAGCAATCCTCAAATGCCATTGACTTTCATCATAGTTGTGACTTCTGCGATTATACACATCCGCTATCTGCTGCTTGTAGTCATTTAACTTAAGTTGTTTAGCCATTAGAGGTTTGAAGTGAGACTGTTTTTTAGAACCTAGACTCATGATAAATGCTGTTTGGCAAGTGCGACACTTGAGTCATGCTGTAATACAATAGACCTGCCTCAAAAATCTACTTTTATTCTTCCTTGTGAGCTTTAGCGGATGAAGTCTCCTACAAAAGTCAATTTATTGGAACATAAAATCACAGATAGACACAAGTAAATTATCTGTATTTTTCTGCGTCTATCTGCGGATAAAAAGATCCAGATAGCTAGTTACATCTACCATACAATAGAACAACATTACTCAAAGTGAATCAAAAGAATCAAAGCTTTCCATTTCATTTACTTCTAGCAGTTTTCATTCTTTTTTTTGTTATCAAATTATTCGTTAATAAGCCTGTAATTCCTATTTTTGGTTTTCATGGCATTCTTCCTGCTAATACTCCTACTTCTCAATTGCAAAATATGCACTACCCGGAAAAAGATTTAGAGAAAATTTTAGAGCATTTCGTGAGTAATAACTACTGGTTTTTAACCACTCAAGAGTTATATGATTATTTTCTCAAAAAACAGAAAAAAGTACCAAAAGAGCATTCCAGTCAAAAACCAATAATGATTTCATTTGATGACGGATATAAAACAGTACACACGAACTTACTACCCATTTTGTCTAAGCTTGAAAATAAATACGGTAAAAAAATAAAAGTAGTCTTGTTTATCAACCCAGGCATTATGGAACGAAAAGAAAGTACCTCTACTCACTTAGACTGCCAGGAATTACGAGAAGGTTTGAAAAAAGGTTTTTATGATATTCAATCTCATGGCTTGAACCATAAAAACTTAATGACATTAACTCGTCGCGAGTTAGTTAAAGAACTTCAGCAAGCCCAGATTAAACTGAGACAATGTACCCAAGATTTAGATCCACAACAGCAAGTAGCATCTCATCTGGCTTATCCTTACGGAGCCTCTAATAAACAGGTGCGACACTATGCATCTAAATATTATTTATCAACGTATCTTTACAATGACAAAATACTTGATTACGACTGCAAGCAAAACTACTATGAAATTCCTCGTATTCCAGTTAATCGACAAATGACATTTCAACAAATGCTGGAAATAGCTGAAGGTTTTCAGCAAGACAAGAGTTTACAAAAATGTGAAGCGAAATAGACGGAATGAAACATTTTCCGTGAGGCTTAGGTATGGGATAAATAATGTATGACAGCTAAAACATAGGAGCTAGGATGAGATTTATATGGAGCAAAAGACTATTACTGTTACCAACCTAAAACGCGCCTACGCCTTAGATGCACTGCGTGGATTTGCAATTTTGGCAATGGTCTTATCAGGCACTATAAGGTATAAGATTTTGCCAGCTTGGATGTATCATGCTCAGGAGCCGCCACCTACCCATACATTTAATCCTAATCTGCCTGGGTTAACTTGGGTAGATACTGTATTTCCAATTTTCCTGTTTTGTCTGGGAACAGCTATTCCTTTGGCGTTGTCGAGTCGTCTTGCTAAAGGATTTACTACAAAACAAGTTGTTTTATATATTCTTAAAAGAGGATTTCTCTTAGGAATCTTTGCAATACTACTTCAACATCTTAGACCATATACAATAAACCCAAATCCAACTGAACAAATATGGTGGATAGCTTTATTGGGTTTTTTAATACTCTTTTTGATATTTGTTAGGTTATCTGTAAACCAACATTTTAGGCACTATATAAAATGGCTTCCCTTGAGTGCTTTAATCGCAGCAATTATCTTTATCTCTTTTCTTCAATATCCAGATGGACGTGGATTATCACTTTCCAGAAGTGATATTATCTTAATCGTTCTGACAAATATGGCGGTTTTTGGTTCGCTTGTTTGGTTAATTACCAGAAATAATTTGTTGCTACGTTTAGGATTATTAGGCTTATTGATTGCTTTACGGCTCTCGGCTACTGTTAAAGAAAGTTGGATTGCTATACTTTGGCACACTTCACCAGTCCCTTGGATTTTTCACTTTGAATATTTACAGTATTTGTTTATTGTTGTTCCTGGAACAATTATAGGAGATTTAATTCTCAACTGGCTGCAAACTCCTACTAAGAATGAGGGAGATGAAGAAGTGAAAATTTCTTGGAATAAGCTACGTTGTTTTGGCATTCTTCTGATGATGTTGAGTCTTTGTTTGGCACTACTCATTGGCTTACAGGCTAGGTGGTTATGGCAAACAACATCACTGAGTTTTGTTCTTTGTTCAATAAGTTGCTTTTTATTTGTCAATCCAGTAACTGACACAGAAAGATTGCTGAAATCATTTTACCAATGGGGAATTTATTGGTTGGCGCTTGGCTTGCTTTTTGAACCGTTTGAGAATGGGATAAAGAAAGACCCTTCAACGTTGAGTTACTACTTTGTCACCACGGCGATCGCACTTTTTCTCCTAATTACCTTCACCATACTCCTAGATATCTTCAAACAGCGAAAACTTCTGCAGTTGCTCATAGATAATGGACAAAATCCAATGATTGCCTATGTAGCATTTGCCAATCTTCTCTTGCCTATTTTGAGATTAACTCACATTGAACCGTTGATTCTAGAGTTTACAAATACCCCCTTGACAGGTTTTTTCAAAGGTGTCATTTATACGTTAGCGATCGCCTGTCTTGTGAGTCTTTTTACTAAGTTGAAGCTTTTTTGGAGAACTTAATAGTTGAATATACTGCTTTACACTCACTTTATTTGTTATTTTTTTTACTTTAAATCGGTTATTATAATTTCGGGTAACTCAAATCTTGCACCTCATCCATAGTAAGCCTTGAACTCAAGTTCGGAAATTTCTTTATTGGCGGACGAAAATTATGGTGCAAGATTTGAAGTAATAAATTAACAAACAACAGAAGCTTCAACGCTTCAAACTGTGCTACTAGGAGATGCATCAATGGCAATTATTTTAAGAGTGACGACAAATACGACTTTCAAGCAGGACTGGCAGCAACAATCATCAAATTTAGCACCACAAGACAAGTATTTCGCTCAAGCAGGTCAGCAACTTCGCGTTACGTCTATTGATCGTGATACTCAAAAATATGGTGGTGACAACTGGCTAGTCACTTTTGAGCAACCACTTCAGCCAAATCAAGGTACAGCTAAAACTACTTGGTACGTTTATGCACCTCATGTACAAGAATTATCAGGTGTTCCATTAAATTTAATCAGTTTAAGAACAAGGACAAGTACAACTTTCAAGCAAGACTGGCAGCAACAATCATCAAATTTAGCACAACAAGACAAGTATTTCGCTCAAGCAGGTCAGCAATTTCGCGTTTCATCTATTGATCGCAATGCTCAAAGATATGGTGGTGACCACTGGAAAGTCACATTCGTCCAACCACTTCAGCCCAATCAGGGACAAGCCAAGAGCACTTGGTACATTTATGCACCTGATGTACAATTATTCAGCAATGTATTAACCTCACCTTTGCTCAGAGTCAGAACAAGTACAACTTTCAAGCAAGACTGGCAGCAACAATCATCAAATTTAGCACCACAAGATAAGTACGCAGCCACAGCAGGTCAGCAATTGCGTATTTCATCTATTGATCGCAATGCTCAAAGATATGGTGGCGACCACTGGAAAGTCACATTCGTGCAGCCACTTCAACCCAATCAGGGACAAGCCAAGAGTACCTGGTACGTTTATGTGCCTGATGTCATATACGAATCGCCTGTCTCTCAGTCTGACACGGGGACAGCGCCTAATCATTTCAACATCATCCAGTATCTGCGGCAGCAAATACAGGGGAACACCTCTATTAAACCTGTAACAGAAATGAGTCTGCTTTCTCCCTCCTGGATTTATCTCATCTGCTTTCTGTGTACCTCTGCGGTTCGTTTGAAAAAATTTTGAAAAAGTCAAAGCCCTACGGGCAGGGTGTAATAGTGTAGGGGTGTAGGGGTGTAAGGGTGTAAGGGTGTCTACATCTGTGTGCATCTGCGGTTTTAAACTTTTGAAACTATAGTTATATGACTTTCACTGATTTCCATAGTAGTCATCATGAACTGCGTACACCCTATGCCTACGGCACGCCAAAGGCGAACGGGTTCGGCAGTTGCTACCCTTCGGGAAGCCGCCCTCCGGGCGTCTACAAGTCGGGAAACTCTAGCCAAGCACTGCCTCACCAGGACGGATGAAAAATTTATTTAATCTCTCCCTGCTCCCTGCTCCCTGCTTTTTCAAGTCAGGGTGGGCATTACAACGCCCACACTACTTGAGAGATTAGATTACCAACCAGCCACAGCTTGCGCTATGGCTTCATGTGCTTTTGCAAAAGACTGCTGGCGAACTTCATCACCTCCACTGAGGTTTTCCACATTGATGTATGTAATGTCTGTAATTCCAATAAACCCAAAAATCGCGCTGAGATAGGGTTCCTGATAATTGTAGGGTGCAGCGAAGCTTCCTGGAGAAAAGTCACCACCACGAGCCGTGATAATCAGGATCTTTTTACCTTCAACCAGCCCTTTAAAGCCACCTTGCTCGGTTACAGCGACGGTGCGACCAATGCGAACAATCTGGTCAATGTAAGCTTTAAACGTGGAGGGGACATTGAAATTATACATTGGCACACCGAAGACGTAGCGGTCAGCCGCAAAAAATTCATCAACTAAGGTGTTTGACAATTCAATTGCTTTAGCTAGCTCAGGTGTGTGAGTATCTGGTGGTGTAAAAGCAGCAGCGATCCACGGCTCGTCTACATGAGGAATTGTATTATGACCAATATCCCGGTAGGTGACTTTATCTCCGGGATGGGCATTTTTCCAAGCTGTGATAAACTCACCAGAAAACTTGCGGGAGAAAGAACGTTCTCCACGAGGACTAGAGTCAATATGTAAGATATGTGCCATTAATCAATTTCCAATAGCAAACAGTAGAATTGGGATTAGTTACTGGGTTGGTTGATTACGCAGAAACGCAACTACGAACCAGTCCTTATTTGTGGTTCAACTTTTTATCCGTACTAACTGTAAACTATGTAAAGTTAAAATGAGAAGTAGGCACTTAAAAGTAACTAGAGTTTGAGCTAATATGAGCGTAGCTAAATTGTTATCGACCTTACGAAATCTGTCTCGCGTAGAAAAATTACAGGTCATGCAGTTTTTAGTTCAAGAACTGGCAGATGAGGAAGAAGCATCGTTGCTGGAACCTGGAGCGACCTATCATGTGTGGTCTCCCTATAACTCTCATGATGCTGCCCAAAAGCTAGCCACCCTGCTGGAAGAAGACAGACAGGCAAGTGATGCTTAACGCTCAAAGGTTTCCCTTCATTGAAGGACGTGATGCGTTCGGTGATATTGACGCAGTGCCGCTATTACCTCTGACACTGACTTACCAAAATTCTGTTGTACAAGTTGCAGGGTTGCTAGACACTGGAGCCAGCATCAATGTCTTGCCATACAGCATAGGTATTCAGCTAGGAGCCGTTTGGGAAGAGCTAAATACCTCCGTACAGCTGGCTGGAAATCTAGCACCCGTTGAACCAAGAGGATTAGTTTTGTCAGCCCAAATCAGCACTTTTGCGCCTGTGCGATTGGTGTTTGCATGGAGCCTCACATGATGATGTGCCATTACTGTTGGGGCGTATGAATTTTTTCTTGGAATTTGATGTCTGCTTCTACCCTTCCCAAATGACATTTGAATTACGTCCAAAGC
Source organism: Brasilonema angustatum (assembly GCF_059505445.1). Classification (NCBI taxonomy): domain Bacteria; kingdom Bacillati; phylum Cyanobacteriota; class Cyanophyceae; order Nostocales; family Scytonemataceae; genus Brasilonema; species Brasilonema angustatum. Next base: position 18,130 of record NZ_JCACKO010000032.1, read on the forward strand.
CGTAAGCTAGTAACGTGGGATAAAGCTCAATATCGTTCAGTGAAGACATTCTTTCGTTCCTATGCTCTGCATGGGAATGCCTTAAAGCGGGCTGCTGCCTCAAGTGATTCATCCCTTGCCAGAGGCAAAGAACAAGAAATCAGTGTAAATTTTCATAAAAATGCATAAGTCTGTGGGGTTGAGCACTAGTAAATAACATAGCTCAAAAAACATGAAGTACCAAGGCTATGCTTAACACTCCAATTGATACCAGCGGTGCATTTTTAGAAAATTCGTCTGGAGTTTTAACAACACCTAGAGCGGATTCATTCGATTCTAATAGTCTTCTCATGAATTTCCGCAACAACTCTAATTTAAAAGCACAATCTATTTCTCCTGACATATACAGTCTTTCTGACTATCTAGACATCACAAATGATGACAGTTCCAGCCTATATGCCTACACAAATGATGATTCGCTGAATTTGATTGCAGGTGATTTTGACTACAATTCTAATTCCTTTCAGTTCGATTCTTCTCGACAAGTCATTGATGACATAACGGGTCAAGTTCTTGCTAATAATAACAGTGGATTTGGTATTGATACTCAAATTCCACTTTCTTTTCTGGCAAATAATGGCGATACAACGCAGGCAAACTATTTTGCAACTACAACAAAGACAGATGAGTTGAGTGGACAAACGCTCTTAACGTCACAGTCTTTAACTGCACAATCAAATACATTTAGTAAAGTGTATGGCTACGGACTTGTGAATGCAGCGGCAGCCGTAGCAGGAGCAATTGGAAAGTCACCTTTTGCTGATGTTTCTAATGTAGGTGGATACAATTGGGGACTGGATAGGATTCAGGCACCAGAAGTGTGGGCAAAAGGTTATACGGGTAAGAATGTTGTTGTGGCTGTAGTTGATAGTGGAGTGGACTATACGCATACAGATTTAGATAACAATATTTGGAGGAATCGAGGCGAAATTCCTGGTAATGGTATTGATGATGATCGCAATGGATACGTTGATGATGTCATTGGATGGAATTTTGTAGGCAACAACAACAATCCGATGGATGATAACAGTCATGGAACTCATGTTGCTGGAATCATTGCTGCTGAAAACAATGGATTTGGGACAACAGGTGTTGCCTACCATTCTCAAATTATGCCAATCAAAGTACTAAATAATGAAGGCCAGGGTACTTCTAAGAGTATTGCACAGGGAATTATCTATGCAGCTAATAATGGGGCAGATGTGATTAATCTCAGCTTGGGTGGAAGTTACTCACCTGAAGATGCACTGGCTATCCAGTATGCAACGCAACGGGGTGCAATTGTTGTCATGGCCGCAGGGAATGATGGTACTGATAAACCCATATATCCAGCGGCATTAGCAACTGATTGGGGAATCGCAGTGGGTGCGATTGATCAATATAATTACGTACCTGATTTCTCAAATAAGGCAGGTTCCGACAATAAAATAGACTATGTGGTTGCTCCTGGTGTTGATATTTACTCGACAATTCCCAATAATAAGTATGGCCTTAAAGACGGCACTTCGATGGCGACACCTTATGTTTCAGGTGTCGCCGCATTGATGCTGAGTGCCAATCCGAATTTGACTCCTAATCAAGTGCGTCAAATTATTGCGCAATCCAGTTTAGCTTGATGAGATTTGGCAATTTTTTCATCTTTTGCCACTACTCCCTTCCTGTTGTGAAATGACCGAAAACCTTAGGGTGGACACTTTCCACGCTAGAGAATAGTACGGTACGTGTAGAGACGTTGCGTGCCACACGTGTAGAGACGTTGCATGCAACGTCTCTACATTGCTAGAGAAATCGGTATTTCCCAGTGCCAAAGGAGTTTTTTGCATGAGTTGACTCAGCCAGAACTAGAGAGAAGTATGAGTAACACGCCTGAAAAAATAGTGACTTTAAATTGAGGAGGTGAAAAAATTGAGAGTGACTGGCTTTGGATAAGTAAAACACTGTGGTATCTGCATCAAAATATTGGCAACTTGTCAAGTTAGATTCGACTGGCTCGCGTCGGGTGGAAACAATGATTGCTGCTAAGAGCTATTTCCAAAACCAATTTCCTGGATGGACGAATAACGTCCCTGATACAACGATTGTGCGCCAACTTTGGCAGCAAATGCGGCAGAATGAAGAAATGGCTGAGAGTTGTTTACGCTGCTATATCTCGCACCAAATCAATCAAGCTTGTCTGGGTTTGGCAGTTAAGTTTGGCAGTCGCCACGGTTTTACTTATCAAGATTTATTGCCTTTTGTTTTAGATGATCAGGGGTTGCTCTCATCAAACTCGCCTGAAAGTGTTCCCTATCGTTCTCTGGCGATGACCATTTTGCAAAGTTTCGACCCAGTAAAGGGAACGCTCAACACATGGGTAACACGTTATGTTCGGCAACATCCAGAACTAAAGCGGTTTTTGTTACAGCATGGTGTTTATATAATCAGCGATTGGGCATTGCTGAACGATACAACCTCGAAGCGATTACAGCAAATTCTGGCAGAGGTGTATCAGTTAACACAAATTGAAATTCAGCAAAATTGTGAACTTTTACAAAGCTTTCATGCAGTCTATCGTGAAGACCGCCTGCAACAGCGCATTACTGGGACGAAACAACCCTGTCAGCCACCAACGCCTCAGCAGTTAATTCGTATCGCTGATGATCTCAAAGTTCGCAGTATTCGCAGACTCACGCCTGAAGCAGTCTTGCGACAGTTAAATGCGATCGCATCCAAAATCCGGCAATCTCGGATTTCGGCACAAGGAGGAATGGTCAATGGCGTTTCTTTCGATCAAACAGAGATTCAACCGTTTGTAGATCGGGCAGAGGTCGTTCAAGATGATCAAGAAATAGTTGAATTTCTTAAATATTATCAAAATCAATTTATTCAATGTTTAGATCAGGCGATTTCTCAAGTGATTGGCGATTGGATTTCTCAGCTGCAACGCAAACGTTCATCGGTAAAGCAATTATTTATCAATGCCCTACATCTTTTCCATTGCCAAGGTCAATCTATGAGTCAAATCGCGCCGCAAATTGGATTAAAAAAACAATATGAAGTGACTCGTTTATTAAAACTTAACGATTTACGTGCTGATATCCGTCAGCGATTGCTCGTGATGTTGCGATCGCGCATTGTTGATTACGCCAAGATGTATACTGAGTCCGAACGTTTACAAAGCTTAGATCAACAGGTAGAAGTGATTCTAGATGAACAAATTACGGGCATCATCCAACAAGCAGAATCCGAGGCAAAAAATCCGGTTCGCAATCAATCCCTACCCAGTCTCTTGGCACGTCGCATTTGTCGTTATCTCGATTCAAGGATTCCTACATCATGATTGATCAACCTGCATCAATGCCAGATTTGACAGATTTACTCGATTGGCGATCGCTCAATGATTCGCAAACCGAGCTATCATCAGACCAATTACAAACAGCTGCGCGTCTGAGTCAATCAATTCATTTGCCAGATCAACGCTGGCAAGTTTATCTAGCTGCGTTGGCTGTGTTGGGATTTGAGCAATGGCTGAGCGATCGCGCCCCAGATTTGAGAATAAATAGCACAGATGCCTCAATTTGGCAACCAGCATATGCAAATTTGATAGCGGCGGTGTGTAACGTTCAAGTTGATTCCTTCAAACTCTGTATCGTAGCTTCTAGCAATCTGGATGAAAACCAAGTCAGCTTCCCAAGTGCAGTTTTTGACATCCCTGATTTTGCGGCTCATTTCTATGTACCAATCCAGGTGGAGGAAGAGGAACAACAGGTTGCAGTCTCTGGTTTTTTAAACTACGAACAGTACTGTCGATATCAAGCAGCCGCATCACTTCAACTTGAACAAGATTGGACGTATACACTACCTCTAACCTGGTTTAATTCTGATCCCAACGCGCTGCTGCTGAATCTGCGTTGCTTAGAACCAGATGCGATCGTTCTACCCACAACTTCATCTGCACAACAGGAGAGTGATACAGTACTGCGGCAAAAACTGACAACACTACAATCTCAACTTGTAACTAAGCCCGTTTGGGAATTGCTGACAGTCGAAGAAGGTAAGACATTGTTGCAAAAGCCTGAACTCGTTAACTGGGTGTACGAAGTTTCCGCTCCCCCGCGTTCTCAACCCCTGATCAACGTTGGTTTGTGGTTACGCAACCAGCTTGATACGGTGGCTGAGGAATTGGGATGGATGCTTATGCCATCGCTAACATTGTCTGGGCTGCGATCATTGGAAGAAGACTTTTATAAGATTCGCACAGCTTTGGAACAGCAAGGCGTTCATATTCCTGCAACAGCGCGAGGCGCTTACCGCGACTTGCGTTGGGAACAGGGAAGTTTGCGACTCTACGCGGTGACGTGGGTAGTATCGCAAGAATTAGATTCTCCGGAATGGATGTTACTGATTGCTTTAAGTCCACAACAGCCGACGCAGCTATCAATGCACCTCAAGCTGGAAATTAAAGATGAAACACAGCTACTCTTTGAACAGTCTCAGGAGAACACAAATCAGGATATACTCTATGCTCAAGTTATTGGTAATTGGGGCGAACGATTTTGGGTGACGGTGAGCGCTGATCATGCTGTTTTTGAAATTCCACCTTTTGGTTTTGAGTTGGAAATAACGCCTTGAATTGCTCAACTACTAACAACTAAGTTCTATATGAAATTTAATTCCCATTTTCTTCACCTGAAAGTTCAAAAAGTTGAGAAAATTTGCTTGTTTGCGTTGTCTTGGGGACAAGGACAAAATCTAAGTGTGCAAATCAATTATCCAACTGTGTTATCTTCGCTTTATGAGGAATGGCGGCGGGCATATCTCAACTTTTATCAGTCGGAACAAATGCGGGGACGCGCGATTAGTGGTGGAATTGCAACTATAAAAGTGGACTGGCACGCGGAACTTGTTAAAGCGGAAACAAAGTTTATGTTTGAGTTTCATCGCTGGTTACGCAGTGCCGAACTGTACGAAATTCGCGCACAGATTGCCAAACTAAGTCAAGAATTTGTCAAGGCGAATCCACAAACAACTGAGACTGTGCAACTTTTTCTCACCTGTGCACCGCTTGAGTTAGATCGTTTTCCTTGGGAAGCTTGGGAATTTGGCACAGAGTTTGCAACCACAGGAACAATTCGGATTATTCGCGCTCCTTTAAATATTGCCACAGAAAGCGGAAGCCAGTACACAAGACCACAACGGCGACGTGCGCGTATTCTGGCGATTTTGGGTGATGATACTGGGTTAAATTTTGAAGCAGATCGGCAGGCAGTGCGATCGCTTTCCCGCATTGCAGATATCCAGTTTGTTGGTTGGCAACCAAAGCAAACACCACAGCAAGCCATCCAACAAATTACTAAGGCAATAACAGACCAGCAAGGGTGGGATATACTATTTTTTGCCGGACACAGCAACGAAACTCAGATGACAGGGGGCGAGTTGGGAATTGCTCCTGGTGTGTCAATTTCTATCAGCGAAATCAAACCACAATTGATAGCTGCAAAAAAACTCGGTCTACAGGTTGCTATTTTCAACTCCTGTAGTGGACTGAGTCTTGCAGATGCGTTGATTGATATTGGTTTTAGTCAAGTTGTAGTGATGCGCGAACCGATCCACAATTGTGTGGCGCAGGAATTTTTGGTACGATTTCTGCAAGGGTTGGCGAAACACTTGGATGTGTACGAGTCGATGATGGCGGCGCGTCAATTTCTGCGGATGGAAAAGAGTCATACTTATCCCTCTGCTTCTTTGGTGCCTTCGTTGTTTTGCTATCCAGGCTCTGCCTTATTCCGTATAAACCGAGCAAAATTGCCAAAAAAATTATATGATTTATTACCAAAACCGATTGAGGCGATCGCACTATGCACCAGTATTGTCCTCAGTTGCATTCCCCCCGTTGCAGGGCAACTATTGAACGGGCGCACATTCGTTCAGTCAATTTACCGCGACGCAACCGTTCAAGTCCCGTCTGAGGAAGATCCCCCAGTTGCACTCGTGGAGATTGATACTGAATCGATTTATCATGGTCGCATTTCTCAACTCAATCCGATTAATCGCAGCTATTTAGCAAAGTTAATCGAACGCCTACAAAAATTAAATGCTTCCGTCGTTGGGTTAGATGTGGTGCTTGATACACCGCAAAAAGACCCCCCATCTGGAGATAAAGATTTAGCAAAAGCCATACAGCAAGCAGTTGACCAAAATACGTGGTTAATAATTGCTGGAATTTTGGAATCGAATCGTGAGTTGAGCATCAGTAAAGCGACTGCTATTGCAAGTCAAAATTGGACAGTGCAAGGATATATTGATGTGGTTGATCCCCACTTTGTTGAAATCCCGCTTCCAGATCAAGATTGTCGCCAAGCTTGCCCAATGGCTTATTTAATGTCACTTGTGCACACATCTCGCTCCTCAATCCTTGACTTACCAAGGCTCGATACAAGTAAGATCAGCTTACGCACCCAATTGCTGAGTGCAATTGAGCAGATAGCTCCCAAAATCCGCGATTTACCTCCTCCTTTAAACTGGTATCCGCCCTTTGGTTTACAACCTATAGTCGATTTCTCCCTTCCCCCTGATCGCGTTTATCAGCGAATTCCCGCTTGGAAATTGCTTGAAGATCCCGACACTAACAAATCTCCACTACTTTCGCAGGTTGTGCTGATTGCGGTGGGAAGCGACGAACGCTTGGGGATCGCACCTGGACAAGCGGATCGCTTTGATGCACCTATGGCGATGAGATATTGGACGCAACAATCTCGGCTGACAGGGGGTGAATCTTTGGCGTACATGACTCACCATTTTCTCCGGCGACACTTTGTGATTCCTATCCCTGATGTCTGGGTGATTGGCGTTGCAGTCATCCTTGGTAAAATCACCGTATTACTCCTCAAACGCCAGCAGTTTTTAATGAGTCCAACCCGTCGCTTACAAATTAGAGCTGCTGCGATAGGAGCAACAGCAGTTTATGGTGTGGTTGGGTTACAGCTTTATATTTGGGCTTCGGTTTTGCTCCCCTGGCTTTTACCATCGTTAGTGTTTTTGGCTTACGTTTTACCTGCTACAAGGAGAGAGAGAGATGTTTAATATTCAACAGGACTTACGCACTCAAAACCCGAAACCTCCTCGGAACCTCACCCTGCCCTGTCGGGCATCCCTCTCCTTAGCAAGGAGAGGGAAAGATTTTAGCGCAGCTAAAAGCGAGGGTGAGGTAAAAAGCGAGATCTGTGTACACGATAGCCTTAAAAACGAGAGAATCTTAAAAGCCCCCTTAAAAAGGGGGTTGGGGGATCTCTTCAGCGTAAGTCCGATTCAATTTAATCTTCAACACCGCAAGTTTTTGTTTATCTATGCAATTATCCCCTTATTCGTCAGTACCACTGCGATCAGCAACGCCCAGACTGCCCCAGCTGCGAAATCTCCTCAACCGGTTGTCCAGCAAGGATTTACAGCTAGGCTTAGCGCATTTTGGCAGCGGCGTCCCCGTCATCGTTTAGGCGCACGCAGTGGTATTTGCGCCATTTCACCTGGTTTGCTGGAAACATACGTTATTTGGCGCGATCGCCCGTTGTTTCTCTGGCAAGGTAGAGCTGCTCAGATTACCGTGCGCGATCGCGAAACTCAAACCGTATTGTGGACACAATCTCTCAACCCCACAGATAAAAAAATCGCCTACAACGGGAAAGAACCTCTGCAACCAGGTAAACTTTATCAATGGCAACTGTTAGGAGCTGAGTCCTCAAGTTCTGATCGTAAGCAATGGACAACATTTCAGATTATGCCTGCAGGCGATCGCGATAAAATTCAAGCAGATTTGCAAACCTTAGAGCAGAAACTACGAGCAACGAAAGCTTCCCAAGAAGATATTGCAGTGATAAAAGCAGATTACTTTACCAACTACAAAATTAAACAGGAGAATGATACAAACGAAGCTCCCAAAGCTTGGTCAGATGCTGTGCAAACCCTCTACGATGTTGAGAATCCGTCTCCGTCTTTTGTTGAGCAACGGCAAACATATGTCGCAAATTTGTGTACTCAGCAAACGACGACAACACAAGCAAATTAACCGGAGTACGCCTAGGACTTACAGTCCTAGGCTATAAGCTAAGTCCGTTAAATTGACTTCTTGCATCACTTTCAATTAGCCCATTTCGATCGCCTCGGAATCAATTCCGAGGCTCACAGCCCAAGTCTACTAAAGTAGACTGAAAAGCTCATGCAGTCATCTTTAGATGACTTTTCCTATGAGCCTGGGATTTAAATCCCAGGTGGACGAGAATGCAAGCTTGAGAATCGTGCAAGATTTCAGTTGCTATGAGGTGATTGTTGAGGCATATTTCTTAAACGCATCCAACAATTCCACTGATGGTAAGATTGCTTTTGTTGCCCAAGCGCTCGAAGCTACGCTCTATAGTCACCCAACGACTGCTGCATATGTGGAGCATAGCCAGAAATAGTCATGAATATAGTTTCCAGCAACACACCTACCATTACTACATATAGTTCCTGATGAATCAGAAACACACTTGGCTTCAATACTCCCTCCTATGCAGCCTTCTCCTGCTTACTAGCAAGGTTGCTCACGCTCAAATTACCCCAGATAACACCCTTGGGGCAGAAAGTTCGCGCCTCACACCCAACGTCCAAATCAAGGGTGCAGCAGCTGACAGCATCTCTGGCGGCGCTCAACGCGGAAGCAATCTTTTTCACAGTTTTAGTCAGTTCAATGTGGGTAATGGACAACGAGTATATTTTGTCAATCCTGTAGGAATACAAAATATTCTGACACGGGTGACAGGTAAGGAAGCCTCAAATATCCTGGGGACGTTGGGCGTTAACGGTAGCGCGAATTTGTTTTTGCTTAATCCTAATGGGATTTTGTTTGGTCCCAATGCGCGATTGGATGTAGGCGGATCGTTTGTGGGGACGAGTGCGAGTGCTTTTCGCTTTGGGGAGCAGGGTGAGTTTAGTGCTACGAATCCGGAAGCGCCGCCGTTGTTGATAGTGAATCCTTCGGCGTTGTTTTTTAATCAACTTAATCCGGGGGCGATCGCCAACGTTTCTAATGCAACTGCAGGAACAACACCCACTGGAGACAAAGCATTTGGGTTACGGGTTGCGGATGGACAAAACTTACTGTTGTTAGGTGGCACTGTAGAAAATGCTGGAGGATTGAATGCCTTTGGAGGACGAGTTGAAATTGGCGCAGTTGCAGGTGTCGGGACAGTTCAGCTGAATCTTGATAGTAGCTTGAGTTTTCCAAGCGATCTTCCACGAGCAGACGTATTTCTTACTAATAGATCTCTGATTGATGTCGCTGCTGGTGATGGTGGAAGTGTAACCATTAACGCACGAAATCTGGCTATTTCACAAGGCAGTGGAGTACAAGCGGGAATTCGCTCTGGGCTGGGAACTCCTGACAGTAAAGCAGGGGACATTGTCTTAAACACTTCAGAAGCGCTCCGAATCGAAGAAAGAAGTGTCGTTCAAAACAGCGTATTTCCAGAATTGTCTGGATTTTCTTCTGGAACAGGTAACAGTGGAGATATTCGTATTACAGCAGGATCGCTATCTATGCTGGATCGTTCTCAACTAAGTGCAAGCACATTCGGGCAAGGCAATGCAGGGAGTATAATCATTCAAGCAAGGGATCGCGTTTCCTTGGATAATAATGCTCGGCTGACAGCCAATACTTCTGCAAAGGGAAATGCTGGAAGCATCATAATTCAAGCAGGTAACCGCGTTTCCTTAGATAATGATGCATTTATTAGTAGTCTGGTTACTGACAAAGGCGTTGGTAACGGTGGTGATATCCGCATCTCTACAGGTTCCCTTACAATCGCTGGTGCTGCTCAACTGGATAGTAGCACCTTCGGTCAAGGCAATGCGGGCGATATAATTATTGATGCTCGCGACACTGTTTTATTTAGCGGGGTTAAAGGTAATTTAGCCAGTGGTATCTTAACCACTGTAGAAAGACAAGGAAATGGTAATGGTGGCGATATTCGTATAAGTGCTGACTCAGTAATAATTACGGATGGAGCAGATTTAAGTACTTACACTACAAAAAAAGGTAACGCAGGAAATATTGATATTGAAGCACGTAATCAAGTAACCTTATCTAATCGTTCTAGCTTGTCAAGCAATACATTTGCACAGGGGAGTGCAGGAAATATCTCAATTGATGTTGGCAACCAAGTGAACCTTGACAATATTTCCTATATATCGAGTGTAGTAGGAGAAAACGCGAGAGGTAATGGTGGGACAATCAGCATTAAAACCGGATCTTTATCTATGACTGCTTCCCAGTTACAAACTAGTACTTTTGGACGGGGAGATGCAGGGGATGTAATAATCAATGCCCTTGGTGATATATCCCTATCAGGATTTGTGCTTCAAGAGGGGTTGCCAGTTAGTAGTGCTATTTTTAGTGCAGTTGAAAATACTGGCATTGGAAATGCCGGAGATATTCGCATCAACTCTAAAACTTTTTCAATGGCAGATAATGCCACACTAAAAGCTAGTACACAAGGGCAAGGTAATTCAGGCAATATTTTTATCAATGCGAGCGATCGCGTTTCGTTGGATAGCAGGGCAATTATCTCGAATATTGTGGGAAATGTCCTTAATCCTGGACAGTTCGGCGATGGTAAAGGTGGAACTATCGGCATTGATACTGGTTCGCTATTGATGATAAATGGTGCCCAACTCCAAGCGAGTACTTTTGGACGAGGGGATGCAGGCGATATTATCATCAATGCTCGCGACAGTTTTCTTGCTTCTGGGTTTGGACAATTTGAAGATTTGACACGTCCCACAGCTGCTTACAGTATTTCTGCTGATAACAGTAACGGTAATGGCGGCAACATTCGCGTTAATACTGGTTCGCTATTTGTTGAAAATGGGGCACGATTCAGTGTTTCCACATCTGGTGAAGGTAGGGCTGGAAATATTGCTATTGATGCCCGTGATGCTGTTGTTGTAGATGGAGTTAGTAAAATTGGATATTTGAGTCAATTGTCTACAGCAACAGATGACGATGCAAAGGGAGTAGGGGGAACGATAACTGTTAATACAAATTCTTTTCGCGTTAGTAATGGCGGGTTGGTAACTGCCCAAACAACTTCTGCTTTTCAAGGTGGGGATGTGACGATTAACGCAAATAATTTTGCAGCTATCCAAGGTGGACGAATTATTACAACAGCGACTAACCAAGGACAAGCTGGTAGCATTACCCTCAACGCTGATAGTATTAACCTCTCAGGCAGAAATCAAAGAAGCGCTAGCGGACTATTTGCCAACACGACCTCAACAGCTTCCGGTCAAGGTGGCAATATCCAAGTGAATGTTAGGCAATTAAATGTGAGCGATTACGCCCAAATCTCTGTCAATAGTCAAGGCAGTGCAATTGCAGGTGATATTAACATTAACGCCAACACGGTACGACTGAGCGATCGCGCTAACATTGTCGCTGAAACAGCATCTCAAAATGGTGGCAACATCAGCATTAAGAACGCAAATCTACTTTTATTACGTCGAAATAGCCTGATTTCTGCCACTGCAGCACAAGGCGGTAACGGTGGTAACATCACAATGAATGCTCAATTCATCGTCGCAGTTCCCAAAGAAAACAGTGACATATTTGCCAACGCCTTTCAAGGACGCGGCGGCAACATCACCATCAACACTCAAGGACTGTTCGGCATCGTTCGGGCTTCCTTCCCCACCCCACAAAGCGACATCACCGCCAGTTCAGAACTCGGTGTCCAAGGACAAATCTTCATTACCCAGCCAGAAGTCGAACGCACCTCTGGACTGATCGAATTACCCACGCAAGTTGTTGACGCCACTACCCAAATTGCCCAAATCTGCCCCAGAAGCCCCAATGCAAAACCTTTAGGCGAATTTATCATCACCGGACGCGGTAGTTTACAACCAAATCCTCTAGAACCTTTGGCAGGTACACCTAACTTGAGTCCGTTGGCAACTTTGGACTCACAAAACTCTGCTAACGTACCGCAAACATCCCCATCAATAGCCGTAACGCCCACTGCGCCTGCAATTGTTGAAGCGCAAGGCTGGGTAAAAGATCGCGATGGCAACATTACATTAGTTGCTTTTGCGCCTCAAGCGACGCCGTCTAGTCGCCCTGCAGCAACGGTATGTCCTGTCTCTAAATAACAGTAAATAAGCTCGGCTCAACATGAAAAAATTCTCCCAGCTTTCGCGCTTGTTCTGGAGTTATCTTTTGTTGTCCATCTAAAATATCAGCAATCAAATTTTCTGCTCCTAAAATCACCTGCAAATCTTCTCTAGTTTTGTCAGATTGTTCTAAAAGGAACAAGAGCATAGAGGGAGGATTCATCTGCTCATCAGGCTGATAATATTCTTGTTCAAATTTTTCAATTAAAGTAATTAATAACTGATATAGTTCATTTTCTTCAGGAGTACGTTCCCGGTGCATTAAATTTTCTACAATGGCTAAAGCTTGTTTATTTTCTGCTTCAGTCCTGATAATTTTAGGAATATAAGTAATTAATAATTCTTTATATTTCTCGGAATTAAAAGTAAGGGTCATTTTTCCATTCTTCCTTATCGTATTCTGCATGAGTGAGGATATATTTAATATAAATTAATTGCCCTTCATAATCTATGCTCACGATCAATCGGTATTTATTCCCTTTTATATTGAAAACCGTAAAATTACCGACAGCTTCAGCTTTAGGAAAAACTTTTTGTACTTCGACTAAATTTGACCATTTAGCTTTACTACAAAGTTTATACCAGTTGCTAAGGGCTTCCTGACAATCTGCATGAATTTCTGCATATTCTCTTAAGGTTTTAAAACTGATGATGTGCATCTTCTCCAAGAAAATCTAATCAATATATAAATCTCTTTTTCTTTATAGCTTCAAAGAGAAATCCAGCAACTGGTTATTAATGGTTGGGTATCAGAAGTGGGCAAGAGCGTGTCCATCCAATGAGACAATAATTAGCGATGAGGAGTGCTTCCTATGAAATCTACTAAACGACGCTATAAGAAATTTATTCGTTTTGTTATCCCAATGGTGATAACTTGCTTATTGTGTATTACATCACCTATACTTGCTCAAACTCCAGTAACTTCCACGTTGATAGCCCAAAGCCAATCTGGATTAACTCTCGAACAGCAGGCGCGATCGCGCTATAGCGCCAATCAATTTACAGAGGCAGCAACGCTTTTTCAACAAGCCGCCCTTGCTTATAAAGCTGCTGGAAACCCCATCCGTCAAGCTCTCAGTCTTAGCAATTTATCGCTTTGCTATCAACAACTGGGACAGTGGAATGATGCTAGTAAAGCGATCGCCGACAGTCTTGCACTTTTAGAAGCAACTATACCAAATACCTCAGAGAAATCACTGGCGCTGGCGCAAGTCCTCGACATCCAAGGCGGGTTACTCCTGGCACGTGGACAAACCGAAGCCGCGCTGAAATCCTGGGAACGCGCCACACTTGTTTACACTCAGCTAGGCAAGCCTGACAAGGCACTGATCAGCCAAGTTAACCAGGCACAAGCTTTACAAAACTTAGGATTATATCGACGGGCGATCGCCTTACTCCAAACTGCCTTAAAGTTACCGCAGCGTTCGACGACGAATACTGAAACAATAACCAACGCTGTTCAACTCAAAACTCTAGAAAGTCAACTGCAAGGAATTTCTGCCTCCCCGGAAACTGCAACCGCGCTTCGTACTTTAGGAGATTCGCTGCGGGTGACTGGTAATTTGACTCAAGCACGCCTCGTTTTAGAGCGTAGTCTGGCGATGCTCCAGCAGGGAGCCGCCCAAAGGGCGATCGCCACCAAGTTGCAACTATCCGACATCATCACATTAACTCAACTCAGCCTCGGTAACACTGCCCGTGCTCAACTCAGCCTGGATAAAACTGACGAAACTCCAATTGATCCCCAAGCTGCCCAAGCTGCCTTGAAGTTCTATCAACAAGCAGCTTCTACGGTTTCTCCTCATTTACGGGTACAAGCACAAGTCAATCAATTCAGTTTACTCGTCGATAGCAATCAACAGTCTGCCGCTCAAACTTTCCTGCCACAGGTTCAACAACAAATCGAGGCATTACCTCCTAGTCGTACGGCAATTGAGGCACGGGTGAATCTTGCCCAGTCGATGATGCGGATGGAAAGTCAAAAAAAAGGAACATCTTCGTTGCTTGAAGCTCTTCTGACAAAGGCGGTACAACAAGCCAAAGATTTAGGAGATTCACACACCCTTGCCTACGCGCTGGGTAGCCTAGGCAATGTTTACGAAAAAATGCAGCAGTGGAGTCAGGCAGAAAAATTAACCTCACAAGCACTCCAGTTAGCGCAACAAAGTAACGCAGATGATAGCACTTATCTTTGGCAGTGGCAGTTGGGACGAGTGCTCAAGGCTCAAGGGAAAAACACAGGTGCGATCGCAGCTTATAAAGAAGCAGTCGCCACAATCAAATCTCTGCGAACAGATTTAGCGGCGGCGAGTCCAGATTTACAGTTTTCTTTCCGCTATGCTGTTGAGCCAATTCACCGTCAACTCGTCGGACTCTTGGTGAACTCGAATAAACCCGATGACTTGAAGGTGGCGCGGGATGTTATTGAAGCATTACAACTAGTCGAACTCGATAATTTCTTCCGGGAAGCATGTCTGAATGGAAATCCAGCACTGATTGATCAAGTGGATCAACGTGCAGCTGTGATTTACCCAATCCTTTTAGAAGACCAGCTTGCCATCATCACAAGTTTACCGCAATCCGCGAGCCAAAAGTCAACAAAGGAATCCCACAACTTACGCTACAAAAAAACCGATGTCAGCAGCAAAGAGGTGGAAAATCTCGTATCGACGCTACGCGGCGATTTGCAGCAAAACACAACCGGAGATTTGGCACTGCCGGAACTCCAAAAATTATATAATTGGCTTATCCGTCCGGTAGCCGCAGAACTTGCCGCGAGCAAAGTAGAAACCTTGGTTTTTGTTTTAGATGGTGCTTTGCGAAATATTCCGATGGCGGCGCTGCACGATGGTCAAAAGTTCCTTGTAGAACAATATAGTATTGCTTTGACACCTGGATTGCAACTTTTGTCGCCGCGATCGCTCAAACAAGAACAACTAGGTGCATTGGTTGCTGGACTTAATGCCGCACGTCCTCCAGCGTTTCCGTCACTACCTTATGTCGAGACTGAGGTAAATAAAATTAAATCCGAGATTCCAACCCAAATCCTGTTTAACCAAAAGTTTACAAATACCGCCTTTCAAAATAGGGTATCTGCTGTTTCGTCACCGATTGTTCATTTAGCAACACACGGTCAATTTGGCTCTACAGCAGATGATACTTTTATTCTTACTTGGGATGGCAAAATCAAAGTCAATCAACTCAGTAGCGTTCTCAAAACAGTCGAATTATCGCGGAAGAATTCGCTTGAACTCCTTGTGCTGAGTGCATGTGAAACAGCAGCGGGCGATACTCGTTCGGCGTTAGGATTAGCGGGGGTTGCAGTGCGTTCCGGCGCACGCAGTACCGTAGCAACATTGTGGCGCGTCAACGATGAAGCTTCAGCAACGCTCATCGGTCAATTTTATGATCAATTGGCGCACATTAGTAAAACAGGTATCTCAAAGGCAGAAGCCCTGCGTCGTGCCCAACTTGCAATTCTTAAAGATCGCAACTATCGACAACAACCCTATTACTGGGCGGCGTATGTGCTGATTGGTAACTGGACGTGAGAGATATATCCTACATTCCGCAGGTTTTGTTTTCTTCCCAAATATTTTTGGTACTTTGGAATCATTAGTCGTTATTGGATAAAGGATATCAGCGTTTTGTGTTGAGTTTTTATTTTCCGAAATTGTTGACAAAATTCTCAATTATTTGGGTTTGCCCAAAGTCTTTTGGTTCAAACGAGCGAAAATTCATTAAAGCGATCACTGACCTGCAGAATGTCGGATAGATAAAAACATATGATATTTACACTTATCATTGAGTCTGAGTCTTTAGTTAGAAAAAATTCACACAATTAATAAGACTGGAGACGGAAACAAAAATACTGTCTAACCAATAAACTTTTATTAGTAATAGAGGAATTGGTGATGTCAGAATATAACAACCCTGAATATAACGACCGTGAATATAACGACCGTGAATATAACGACCGTGAATATAACGACCGTGAACATAATAACCCTGAAGGAGTTGGCGAGTTTGCTGTTGATGCTGGTGTTGATACAGCAGCAAATAACGTTGCTAACAGGGTAATTGAAGGGATAGCCGAGCATATTCCAGGTGGTCGGGCAATTGAGCCTATGCTTGAAACTGAAGTTGATTTAATGCTTGATAACAGAATCAATGAGGAAGTTAATGAGCGTATAGAAGGTGTTGAAGACAGGTTTTCAAACCGTTAGTGATCTAGACGTAATCAATTTCTTGAAGCCGCACTATCATGATAGTCTAGGCATCGTGTTATCAGTAATAGAGGACTTTGTGATGTCAGAACATAATCACCATAAACATCATCACCATACAGATGGTAACCCTGAGGGAGCTGGTGAGTTTATAGTTGATGCTGGAATTGATACAGCAGCAAATAACATTGCTAATAGGATGATTGATGGCGTTCTGTCCCATATTCCAGGCGGTCGGGCAATTGAGCCTATGATTGAAACAGAAGCTGATTTAATGCTTGATAATGCAATCAATGAAAGAGTTAATCGGCGTATCGAAGGTATCGAAGAGGCGTTTGAAAACCCTCCCCATCATCGCCACCACCATCGTGAATCAGAATAATAAGACGGCTACAAAGTAGGGAAGTCACGCTCCATTCGCCCTAGCCATAGGCCGTAGTTCGTCCGTACTAATCTCCTGCATCCTGGTGTGGTTGTGGGGGATTTTAGTGTGTGGGGTTTTTGGTTTTTTGGGCTATAGCTTCTCTACGAGACGCTGCTTTGTATGCCTAACGGCACGTCTTACGGCGAACGCCCTCGCTTGCGTGCGCTTGCGCTTACGCGCTCTACGCTCCTTTGCAGATCGCCCTCGAAACACCCCAAATCCATCTACTGTTATTTCTGCTGACTCCCATCCGATAAGTATTTTAGCTACTTTTCTGCGCCTTTTTTTATTTAATACCTACCCTTGAAAGCTACTCCCTACTCCCTGCCCCGTTCCCTCAAATCGCTTTTAGTCTAAACTCCAATAAGGTAGTTACGCAACAAAAACTATGAAAGCAGAAGCACAAAACCATAGCCGACTAACTTGTGAAGTAGAAAACACACTAAAAGTCATTGGTGGACGCTGGAAGGTTTTGATTATTAGAGAATTAATGGATGGTGTGAAACGCTTTGGTGAATTACAGCGAGCTTTAGATGGAGTTACTCAAAAAATGCTAACTCAACAACTCAGGGAGATGGAGGAAGATGGGGTTATTGATCGCAAAGTTTACCCGCAAATTCCTCCAAAAGTAGAGTATTCTTTAACACCTTTAGGGGAAAGTCTTAAACCAATTCTCTATGCAATGCATGAGTGGGGCGTCAAGCATTTATCTGAAATAAATAATAAGAAGCAAAATATTTGAGCACTGGACTTGGTTAGTTAATTCCTAATAATGGTAAGGCACAAAAGACTAAAAAATTTATTCACTCCAATTGTAAATATTCAATTGCAGCCTCTAATCTTGACGGATATCCTTCAGCAAACTTTTCAAACCAAAGTCCTTCTGAGGAAAAGGGGTCTAATTTAGCTAGCCAATCTTCGGCTTGCTTTTTCAACTCCTCTAATTTTTTAGCCTGAAGTTGTTCTTGTTCTTGCTGTTTCTGCAATTTTTCCGCTAAATCTTTTTGCTCAAAATCAGCTTTGACGTCGGCTAATAGTTTATCTATCAAGAAATTTGATTTATCTTCCATTTTGCTGACTGGTTTGATTGAATTTGCTTTTTGCTGATGCTGTTGGGGTTTTTGTTGTTCATATTCAGCTTTCAGTTCAGCTAAAAGTTTATCAAGAGAATCCATGTTCTGAAATCCTCCGTAACTACTCCAAATTCAGTTTGCTCCTCAATTCCATGAAAATTCACCACAAATGCTTAATCATTAATAGCGTTGAGCAGTACTTCTGATAAACTCATGTCTTCCATATCTTCTATGGTGATGGTGTCGCAGATATCGAACTTTGCACCAGCCCCTTGCAGTTCATCATCTAATACTTTGAGAAAGCGAGTCGCTTGGGGATCTGTACCTACTTGAATAAAAGAAATACCAAGTTCCTCATCGCGATCCATCTGGCGAGAAGCTTCAATAATTACTTTCATCACCGCTTTACGATCATCTGGTTCACCATCAGTCACCACTAAAATAGTTTCACCATTTGGCTGAGTTTCACCTGCAGCTTTGCGTTGAAAATAGTTATCAGTTGCGTGTTTCAGCACACCTGCCAAATCAGTTGTACCAGAAGGATCATTTTCTTGGAAAATTTGCAATACCCTGCTTGATGTCACATTTTCATAGCGCTTGAAGCGTCCAGAAAACAGATAAACAGTGATACCATCAGGGTCAAGTTGCTCGCATTTACTCGCCAAGGCAAAAGTAGATTCTTGTGCAGCAACCCATCTGCTTCTACCACCTTTTTGGTCTTGGGTTGCCATACTGCCACTTTTGTCGATAATTAAAGTATAGTCACGATTATCTAGCATTTTTCAATTCTCCCTATTTGTTATCAGTCATCACTCATCAGTTATCACTCATCAGTTATCACTCATCAGTTATCACTCATCACTCATCAGTTATTAATAACGAACAAATGACAAAAAACTGATTAATCAGTCACCGCATTCATTAACACATCAGCAAGACTCATATCTTCCAAATCATCCAAGGTGATTGTGTCGCAGATGTCAAATTTAGCACCAATATCTTGCATTTGGTCATCCAAAGCTTTGAGAAACTTGGTTGCTTGAGGATCTGAGCCTATTTGAATCAAAGAAATTCCCAATTCTTCATCGCGTTCCATCTGACGCGATGCATTAATTATCACCTCAAAGACTGCTTTACGGTCATCTGGTTCACCATCGGTGATCACTAGAATTGTTTCGCCATTGGGCTTGGCTTGACCTGCTGCTTTGCGCTGAAAGTAGTGATTGGTTGCATCTTTGAGTACACCTGCTAAATTTGTCGTGCCACCAGGATCATTTTCTAGAAAAATTTGTGCTACTTTCGCTGAAGTGACATCATCGTAACGTTTCAATTTACCGGCAAATACATAAATTGTGATCCCGTCAGGGTCAAATTGCTCACATTTCCTTGCCAGTGCGAGTGTAGATTCTTGAGCCATTTCCCAGCGACTTCTACCTCCAACTTGGTCAGGAGTGGACATACTACCGCTCTTATCAATAATTAATGTGTAATCGCGATCGCTCATCATAATATCCTTTCGATTGTCAACCTTGCTACCTTGTTGTTCTAGTCTAGCTTTTGAATTGTAGTTTTAACAGTTATCAGTTTAGCCCCAGCTACAGGGCATACTTTAAAATAGCTATAGGAATTCGGTTTGATTTATGAACTGACTCGTGAATAGAGGGAACGCTTAACGCTTAGCACCAGAAGGGGGAACATCAAATGTACTTAGTTTCACAAAAATCAAATATGAGTACTATAAATAAAAAACACATTTGATACTTTAAAGAGAAAAAACTTTGTATCCTGATGTTAATAGGTTTTAACAATTTTTTTATAAGCTTGTGCAGGAAGATTTTAGACTCATAGTTGATTTAGTTTCAGTTTTTGCCGTTGCTGCTTGTGGCGGACTCTTGGCGGCGCTTTTAAGACAACCCGTTCTACTAGGGTATCTTATTGGTGGAATGGTCGTTGGGCCATCCGGACTGGGACTGATTAAAGAATTGATTCAAGTAGAAACGTTGGCTCAGTTTGGAGTCGCTTTTTTACTATTTGCCTTGGGTGTTGAGTTTTCCTTTACGGAACTCAAAAAAGTCCAAGCGATCGCCCTTGGGGGAGGAGGACTACAAATTGCCCTAACAATTCTCGTCACAGTTTTAGTCTGCGGGGCTACAGGGGCTTGGGCATATCTACCAGCTAAAGGCATATTTTTAGGGGCAATTTTGTCTTTGTCTTCCACAGCAGTTGTTCTCAAGTGTTTGATGGAACGTAATGAGACGGAAACACCCCACGGACAGGTGATGCTGGGAATTTTGGTCGTTCAAGATTTAGCATTAGGACTGATGATTGCAGTCTTACCTGCTCTTCACGAACCAGGAGAAAGGCTTGTTGTCGCAGTTTTGTTGGCACTGTTGCGAATTGGTTTATTTGCTGCTGGTGCAGTTATTGCAGGGATTTGGCTCATCCCTCCTTTGTTGCGACTGCTAGCCCGTACTGAAAGCCGAGAATTATTTTTATTAGGTGTCGTAGCACTGTGTTTGGGTATTGCCCTACTAACAGAGTCTTTGGGGCTTTCTATTGAAATGGGAGCGTTTGTCGCTGGCTTGATGATTTCGGAAGTGGAATACGCTGACCAAACCCTTACGTATGTTGAGCCATTGCGAGATATTTTTGCCAGTTTATTTTTTGCTTCCATTGGAATCTTAATCGACCCAGTGTTTTTGTGGAACAATCTGGAATTGATTCTGGGATTAGTGACACTGGTATTTATTGGTAAATGTTTAATTATTACGCCACTGGTAAAATTGTTCCGCTACCCGTTGAAAACAGCGTTAATCGCTGGATTAGGACTGGCTCAAATTGGAGAATTTTCCTTTGTTCTCGCCAGCGAAGGACAAGCCCTGGGGCTGGTTTCACGAAAAGTATATTTACTGATTTTGGGAACGACTGCAGTCACATTAGTGCTGACTCCTTTTGTGCTGCGTTTGGTTCCAATTATGTTTGACTGGTTGGAATCAATACCTTGGTTAAAGCCCTATTTAAGCGGGGAAGGTCAGCCGTTAGCAGTTGCTGAAGAACTGCCAATCAAAGACCATGTGGTTGTCTGCGGCTATGGGCGAGTGGGACGCAATTTGGTGAAGTTGCTTCAGCAGCACAATTTACCCATTGTGGTGATTGACCAGTCAGAAAGTCGAATTCAGCAGTTGCGCGAAGCTGGGGTGGCTTATATTTATGGTAATTGTGTGAGTTTTCACGTTTTAGAAACTGCTGGAGTCAACACAGCACGAGGAATGGCGATCGCACTTCCTGACCCCATGAGTACCCGTCTTTGCGTCAAACGCGCTTTGGAACTGTCTCCTGATCTAGATATCGTTGTTCGCGCCACAAACGACAAAAGTATTGAGGTACTTTATCAACTCGGGGCACGGGAAGTTGTGCAACCAGAGTTTGAGGCTAGTTTAGAAATGGTGACTTACATCTTAACTGATTTGGGCTTATCATCTACTGTGGTGCAACGAGAAATGCAGGAAATTCGCAGTCGTCATTATTTGGATCTGCGCCCTGAACAATCCGCGTCTGAGGTTTCTCGTGATTTACAACTAGCAACTCAAGACCTGAATAAACGTTGGTATTCTTTACCATTTGGTTCACCCCTAATCGGTATGACTTTAGAAGAAGCAGATATGCGCTACTTAACAGGCGTGAGTTTGATGGCAATTCGTCGTCAAGGAGGTGAGGAAATAGATTATCCTTCACTCCAGACGGACTTAGAAGAAGGCGATCGCCTTTTGGTTGTCGGTTCTGATGGTGAATTAGCGGCTTTGGATGAATTTGCAAAAGGTCAAGTCGCCGTTCCCGGAGAAAACAGCGCTTGTCAGTGGGTGACTCTCAGTACCGATAGCCCAGAGGTTGGGAAAACTTTAGCAGATTTGGATATCCGCAACAAATATGGGGTTATGGTGCAGGCAATGCGACGAGATGGCAAATTTATCCGCTTTCCCGATGGTAACAAGGATTTGCAAGTCCACGACCAAGTTTTATTGTGTGGAAATTTGCTTTCTCTAAATCAAGTTGTGCAATTGCTTGCCCCAGAAAGCAAAATACCGCTAGCTATCCCAATCGTGAAAGCAGGCGAAGCAGAAGCACTCAAAGAGTTTTTGCCTAGAGATAGTGTGTTGGATTAGTCATTAGTCATTAGTCATTAGTCATTACTCCCGAACCGCTATATTGTGGGTTAAGGGAGTGTGTGCAATCATTCATGAGCAAAGGACAAATGATATCATGTCCGGATAAACATTTATAAAAACGAGGAACTTAACGCGCCTCCAGTACCCTCTCCTTTATAAAGAGAGGGTTAGGGTGAGGTCAAGCAGGAATTATAAGTAATTAAGCGGACATGATATGACTATTCTTTCGTCTTAATATAAGCAATAGCCTGCTTCCAAACAGTCATCTGTTGACTGTTTTCATCCATAAGACACATACATTGAGAATCCTGCCATATAATTCTCCCAATCAATATGTCGCCAGTTAGCAGTTTGGTCTCAATTGTGACTGCTTGCTGTATCAAATTTTGTACTTGCCGAATGCTAGGCAGTGAGGTGTCAAGTCCCATAATTGTCATCAGTTATCAGTCATCAGTTATCAGTTATCAGTTTTGAAGTTGGGGTGTAAGGATATAAGGGTATAAGGGTGTAGGGAAGAAATCAATGCTTGCTATAACACCAAGGTGGTTCCGGGGCTTTCTTGTACAAAAATATCGTTTTTTCTTTTCCCTGACATCCCTACACCCCTACACCCTTAGCTTTGGTCAGTTATAACTAACAACTGACAAAAGACATTACACTAATGACGAAAAACTCAAATATAATTCATCGACTTTGACAATGGCAATAGAATTTACTAAGTATCACGGTCTGGGCAATGACTTCATATTGATTGACAATCGCTCGTCATCAGAGCCTGTCATCACTCCAGAGCAAGCGGTTAAGTTGTGCGATCGCCACTTTGGCATCGGTGCAGACGGTGTTATTTTTGCCTTACCTGGAGAAAACGGTACTGACTACACCATGCGAATTTTTAATTCTGATGGTTCAGAACCAGAAATGTGTGGTAACGGTATTCGCTGTCTCGGTGCTTTTTTAGCTGATTTGGAAGGCAACGCCAAAAAAAGCGACCAATATCGCATTCATACTCTAGGTGGTGTGATGACACCCCAACTCATGCCAGATGGTCAAGTTAGAGTGGATATGGGTATCCCCAGGCTACTTGCTGGTGAAATCCCTACGACTATCAACCCAGCTAACGAAAAAGTTGTCAATCAACCGCTAGAAGTCGCAGGCAAAACTTGGGATGTCACCTGTGTCAATATGGGAAATCCTCACTGCATCACTTTTGTAGAAGATGTCGCAACAATTCCTTTAGAAATTATTGGTCCTCAGTTTGAGCATCACCCAGCTTTCCCTCAACGAATCAATACTGAATTTATCCAAGTCGTGCGTCCTGACTACGTGAAAATGCGCGTATGGGAACGAGGTGCTGGTATAACTTTAGCTTGTGGAACTGGCGCGTGTGCGTCGCTAGTGGCGGGTGTGTTGACACAGAGATGCGATCGCAAGGCTACGGTCGAACTTCCAGGAGGACCATTGCTGATAGAATGGTCCCAAATCGACCAACGCCTTTATATGACAGGACCAGCAGAGCGGGTTTTTACTGGTAAAATTGACTAAAACTGGGGGTGTAGGGGTGTAGGGGTGTAAGGGGAATAAACAGCAGTTATAGCCCAGTACGGTGAGTTATATCATGTTCGCCTAATTAGTTATAATCTGGTGCATCTGTGCTAAAACCTGAAAACTCTTTCTCCGGTGCTCCCTACCCCCTGCTCCGTTGCAGCCTTAATGATAAGTCTTTAAACGGACACGATATTAGTGGTATTTAGTTTTGTAATACCAATTCTCTGTAAACTTGCACTTAATACTTACTCTTTCATTCTTGGCGTTCTTGGCGACGCCAGTCGCCTACGGAGGGAAACCCTCCTGCAGCGCTGGCTCGTCTTGTTGCTAA
Source organism: Brasilonema angustatum (assembly GCF_059505445.1). Classification (NCBI taxonomy): domain Bacteria; kingdom Bacillati; phylum Cyanobacteriota; class Cyanophyceae; order Nostocales; family Scytonemataceae; genus Brasilonema; species Brasilonema angustatum. The sequence goes on from NZ_JCACKO010000032.1 coordinate 42,111, forward strand.
TCGTCTAATAAACATTAAGTGCATCTATGGCTACGCCACGCAAGCTATCATGGAGAATCGGTATAAGATCCCCCAACGCTCGTTAAAAAGCTTGCTCAGTTCCCTCCTTTTTAAGGAGGGCGAGTTTCGGATCAATCCTTAACAGCAACCGTATTCCCCTATACCCCTACACCCCCATACCCCTACACCCCTAATTATTTAAAAACCAAAGCCTACAAAACCACCATCAACTGCAATACACTGTCCAGTAATGTAAGTGGCTGTTGGCATACACAGAAAGGCTACTAAACCTGCAACTTCCTCTGGTGTGCCAACTCGCCCCATTGGTGTACGCGATAAAACTGAGTTCAAGACATCTGAATTGCTCAAGAAAGATTCAGTTAAAGGAGTGAGAATAAACCAAGGAGCAACAGTATTTACACGAATTTGGTTTTCTGCCCATTCTACAGCCAAAGAACGAGTCAGTTGTACAAGCGCTGCTTTTGTCATTCCATAGGGTGCGCCCGTGCGAACTCCAGTTAACCCAGCAACAGAACCAATGTTCACGATGCTGCTGTTGTCTCCAGCTTTCAGCAAAGGATAAGCGAGTCGGCACATTTCAAATGTAGAGGTTAAGTTGGTTTGAAATATGCGCTCATATTCTTGTTGTGTATATTCCAGCGCTTTTTTGCGAATATTAGTGCCAACGTTGTTGACGAGGATATCTAATCCTCCTAAAGTTTGATTGACTTGTTCAATTATTGCCTGACGACCATCAGATGTGGCAATATCTGCAGCAATTCCATAAGCTTTCCATCCTTGCGATCGCCAGTTTTCAAGCTGCTGGTTTATTGCTTGTGCATCTCTAGCAACAATCATAATTTCAGCACCGAGAGACAAAAATTCTTGGGCGATCGCTCCTCCAATTCCTTTGGTTGCCCCAGTAATCAAAGCTTTTTTTCCTGTCAGTGTCCAGCGGTTATTGTTCATTGCTTTTTTTAAATATCGATTTGTTGTAAACAGATGATGCACTTTCAAACATTTCTTCCCAAACTTTATCAAAATCTTGTAAGAACTTTAGGGCATTGACCACAGAGAACATTTGTGAGCAACAAAAGAATATTCCTGGCAATAGTATCCATAAGCACCATAACCTTGATTTAGTAAAATTGCTAAAGAAGCCCTTAGTGATATTCATGAATTGCTCGCCGATTTCGCCTCCTCTCACCAAAGTTCCCCAGTTGCGTCCTCCTGCTCGTTTTGTCAGGAAGCAATCAATTTTGCTACAAATCGCCTTGGGGATTCTTAGTATTGGGTTAATTCCTACTCTAACCGCTCGTCCTAGCTTAAGTGCAGAGCGGTTGACTCTTTCCTATGGTGCTGTGTCTCGCTCTATTTCGATTGATTCTCTAGAAGCTTATGCCAGGACAGGTAAAGTAGATGATGATCTGGCTGCATATGTTGAGTATGCAGGTAAAGAGCAACTAAAGCAACTGCCGCAATTGTTGCTGACTCCCATTCCCCTAAATGCTGTACAGGTTTCGCAATTTCTTTATACGCCGATAGGCGAAAGAGTGTTGGCAGATTTCGGAGAAGTCGTACAGCAAGAATCTCACATTAACGGGTTCTATGCAATTCGAGGAGCACTGATTCTTGCAGCAGCCGACCCACAAAAGTTCACTTTATTAAATATACTACGCAGGTTTCCCTCAAGAACGATTTCGATAAACTTAGCTCGCGGTTTGCAAATAGCAGAGGCATTCCAAAATATAGTTAATCAGACTCAACAGGCGATCGCACTGATCAACAAGCAGTCGTTGGATACAGCAAATGCCTCTACCTCAGATAAGATTTCACTCACAGATCTGCCACGATCAGGAAAATATCGTTGGCAAAAGCGGACTATTACCCTCAACGATACATCTCGTAGTCGCACTTTTCCTGCTGACATTTATCTACCAGATGTATCTGGCTTTCGTCCAGTTATTGTCATCTCCCACGGACTTGGTTCTGATCGTACCAGTTATGCTTACCTTGCTCAAAACCTTGCTTCTTATGGGTTTGTCGTTGCTGTTCCAGAACATCCCGGTAGTGATGCCAAACAGTTGCAAGCTTTATTATCAGGTAGGGCGGCGGAAGTCACAGGTCCAAGAGAATTTATTGACCGCCCTTTGGATGTAAAGTATTTGTTGAATCAACTGACTAAGCTATCTCAAACCGACCCTGCATACAAAGGGCGCTTGAATTTGGAACAAGTCGGCGTAGTCGGTCAATCCTTTGGTGGTTACACAGCTTTGGCGTTAGCAGGAGCACCAATTAATTTTAAGCAACTAGAAAAAAACTGCCCAAGTTCACCAGATAAAGCTAATCTTTCACTGTTACTTCAGTGCTTGGCTGTGAGTTTACCACAATCTAGTACATATAACTTATCTGATTCACGAGTCAAAGCGGCGATCGCCATTAACCCGATTGACAGCAGTATTATGGGGCAAGACAGTATCAGCCAAATTAAAATTCCTATAATGATTATGGCTGGCAGTGCCGATACAATAGCTCCAGCATTTCCAGAACAAATTCAACCCTTCACCTGGTTAACCACCTTAAATAAATATTTAGTCTTAATTAATGGTGCTACCCACTTCTCAACAATTGGAGATTCAGAAAGTTCTGGTGTACCCGTTCCCGAACAAGTGATTGGTCCGAGTCCTGCATTAGCACAGCGATATGTCAGGGCTTTGAGTCTTCCCTTCTTTGAAACCTACCTTGCTAATCAACCAAGTTACCGTCGCTACTTAAGTGCCAATTACGTCAACGCTATCAGTCAAGAACCCTTACGACTGAGTTTGGTACAGTTTCTCACTTTGAAAAATTCTGCCTTAAGTCCAATCCAACAGCACTCTGCTGTTTTTAATTCACAATCCAGTAGCCCTCCTTCCCTGCCAGCCTACGGCACGAAGCGCCCCTAAGGGGCGCGGCGCAAACGCGCTTCACTCCTTATTTTCACCTCAGGCGGGTGGGAAAACTTATAAGTATAAGACGAAACATTAACCAGGTTCTTTTGTTAGATTTAATACAATTTATCCTGTCCCCTGCTCCCTGCTGCCCGCTCCCTGTTCCCTATTCCCTCTATTTATTGAAAGTTTTGCCTACACACAAAAAATACTAATTTTGTGCGGAAACAGACCTTTTCTATCTGTAGTTAGACTTTGACTGCTTGTCATTTAGACAGATTCACCCATTTGTATGAGGTAAACATGAGCGAATAAATGTACTTTGTAAGTAATAGACATTAAAAATATGGTTATAATTTTACTTAATAGGATTCATCGTGAATGTTAATATCAGTTCTCAATTGCTAAAACGAGTCTTTACTTGTTTACTCTCAATTAGTTTAGTCGCAGGCTGCGAATCAATGCAAGCGCAGCAAATAACTATACGAGAGAATAACGTTGTTTATGGTCAGAGTAATGGCGAATTAGCTGACCAAGGTTACACGCGCACTTACGATATTTATACGCCAAAGTCTTATTCTCCTAGTCGTCCTATGCCATTAGTTATGGTATTTCATGGAGATGAAGGCAGTGGACGCTCAATTAGTAATGTATCTCAATTTAATAAATTAGCAGACCAAAAAGGGTTTATTGTCGTTTATCCTGATGCCATTAACCAGAGATGGAGCATAAGAAAGAAGAAGGAAAGAAATATTGATGATGTTTCTTTTGTGAAGAATTTAATTAATCATATAGAAAAAGTTAGAAATATTGATAGCCGTAGAATATACGCTAGTGGCTTTTCTAGAGGTGGAATACTAACCCAAGCTTTGAGTTGTCAACTATCTGATAGAATAGCAGCTTTTGCTTCAGTCGCTGGTTCTTTGCCAAGCCGACTAAAACCAAAATGCCAACCAGAAATGCCTGTATCTATGTTAATGATTAATGGCACAAACGACCAATCTGTACATTATCAGGGTGATAAGAAAACTCAAAAAGGATCGCTCGTTTCTATTCCAGAAGCAATAGAATTTTGGCGTACTCACAACCAATGTCCTGAATATACTGCCAATAATGTATCATTTGTGGCTGGCAATCAGAGCGATCGCTCAAAACTTAAAACCTATTCCTACTCCGGTTGTAGCGCTGGTTCCGAGGTTGTAGAATTAGCTGTAGTCAACGGCGGACATCTCTGGTACGGTGGTAGTTCTACTGATAAAGATGTAAATGACTTCAATAAAGATTTGGGTTTAGACTCAACTCAGACGATTTGGGACTTCTTTGAGCGTCATACTTTACCTTTAGTTTGAAAGGGTGTAGGGGTGTAAGGGTATAGGGGTGTAAGGGTGTAAGGGTGTAGGGAAGAAGTAGAATGGTAGGTTGGGTAAAGCGTAAGCGAAACCCAACAGACGTTTGATATTGTTGGGTTTCACTCCGTTCAACCCAACCTACGACTTCTTTTAGAAGTCAATAATCTTGTTGTTCACAAATGATTTAGACTGCTATATCACAGAAATACAGGACTTACGCACTGAAAACCCGAAACCTCGATCCCCCCTAGCTTCAAAAGGGGGGAATCTTAAAAGCCCCCTTTTTAAGGGGGTTGGGGGATCTCTTGTGCGTAAGTCTTAAAATATCTCTACTTATTTTCCTGTCAATCTATCTAAAAAATCAATCTTCACACCCAGGTTGATTATCGCTCTTCCATCACGAGTTTTGATCTCTGCATTATTAAGACCAATTATGTAAGGTTGATTACCTATCACACCAATAATTGGTCCCCCGGAAGAACCACCAGTGGTATCACAGTCGTGTAACAACACATTGCCTTCTTCACCCACGATGCTACAACCTTGTTGCACGCTGGCTGTCCATCCCTTACCTGCGGTAAAAAATCGATACTTTTCTTTGTTTGTGTTAGGGAAATCGCCAGAATAACCAACGAAAATATATTTATTCCGGTTTTTGGTGAGAGTTGATGAGGGTAAAGATTTCCAACCAAGATATCCGTATTTTAAGCCGATAGGTTTATTGAGTTTCAAAAGCGCCCAGTCGTCAGTTTGATTCTCTAACTTAGTTTTAGTGAAATCAGTGCCATAAACGACATTTTGAACTTGGGCAATATCCGATTCATCCGCGACTTTGCCATTGATAAGATTTGGGAGAAACAAGATTTTTTGACTAGCTTGGTGTGTTTCAGGATCAATCACGCAGTGTGAATTGGTTAAAACGACATCTTCACTAATTAATGTACCTGTGCAATGATATTCCTCGCCTTTGGTGGTTAATCCCTGTACTCTACCAATTGCCGACCAAGGATATTGTCGGCTTAACATAGGAACTCGGTCATCCCAACCAATAACTCCTCGGCGTTTAAATTCTTGATCATCGGCTTTATCTGGTTTATTCGTCTGTTGCAAATTACCAGGTTGAAAGGCTTTACCGTTTCCTTTGATACTGAAGTTCTTCACATCTTGCAATTTAGTATATTTGGGTGGAGTTGTTTTTGCTGGTGTGGTTTGGGCGTTTGCATTCCACCAAGTGTTTAACGTAATTCCGCTGATAGTTGCTGCGATAAATAATGCAATTGATTGTTTGCTGATGAGTTTGTTTTTCATGGGTATTTATTGTTGTGTTGGTTTGATAGTTTTTGTATGTCGTCTCTTCCAAGCGAAGAAACCTCACCCGCCTTCGGCACCCTCTCCTTCAAGGAGAGGGTTTAGAG